>JAMCVK010000047.1 GCA_023475225.1 Chloroflexota bacterium | reverse complement strand
TTTTCTTCCAGAGTGCGCTGCTCCACTTCCTGACAGGCCCTGACCAGCATCTGCTTTCGCCACCTTACGCAACTGGGAATGGATTTGCCCCTCCAAAGAGGCGACACTCGGATCGTCCAGTGATATACTTACTTTGGCGGTCAATTCGATCGTCGGCATAGGCTCTCCTCTGTAAGTATTTGGTTTCTCTTATATGAGAGCCTATCGCTTTTTTCCCCCACTTGCAACTGCGAACTCTTGGACGCATCCAGTTGGCACCAAGCGCCTTGTTCTTTCCCCTAACATCTGTTAAAATCTCTCTCGCGCCAAACGGAAATCTTTGGGGGTAAACCGTGTCCCAAAAGCAGCTCACCTGCATCCTTTTCGACCTTGATTGTACCCTCATCGATACGACACCCCTTATTTTCCAGTGCTATCGCTATGCCCTTCAGCGTGTCCTGGGCTACGTTCCCCCCGACGAGCACTTTCTGCCCGGATTCGGTAGGCCCCTGGGCGAGGCCATGCGCCTCGTCCTCAGCGAACTTACTAAGGTGCAAAAGGAGGAAGGAACAGCGAGCCCCTCAGACGTGGAGAACTGCTCCGCCCCAACGTCTCTCACTGCCGAGGAACGGCTCAACGCCGAGCTGCTCGATGAGCTCATTGATGCCTATACAGAGTTCAACCTCAGCCATCACGATATGCTTATTCGCCAATTCGAGGGCGTGCGGGAAGTTTTGACCGAGCTGGCCAGGCGAGATTATACGCTGGGGGTAGTGACCTCTAAACGCCGCTCCCTGGCTGAAAGGGGGCTGGCCCGTTGTGGACTTAGTGGGCTCCTTCCGCTTCTGGTCTGCTTGGAGGATACTACGGCGCACAAACCGCACCCCGCCCCCATCCAGAAGGCCATGGCCATGCTTGGTGTGGGACCGGATCATACCCTTTACGTGGGAGACAGCATCCATGATGTCATGGCTGGCAAGGCAGCCGACGTACGCACTGCTGCCGCTCTATGGGGTCCTTTTCCAAAGGAGAGCCTGGAATCCCTCGCGCCAGATTATCTACTCGAATCAATCTACGATCTTTTGACCATCTGCCCACCTTTGGCGACTGCCCCTTCGCTCAGGAAGGTGACTGCTCCACCGGAGACGTGGGAAGACTAAGCCAGTGGAAGAACAGAAGGTATGTCCCTCTCTTCTAACTAAACTGAAGACGGCCCCCAGAATGGAGCGGCTTCCGGTAATCATCACTTTTAAAGACGAGGCTAAGTCTCTACGGATGCTGCGCCAATTCAGTGCTGAATTGCCCGTCAGGCGCACCTTCGATCTCATCCCAGCGGTCTCGCTCACGGCCAGTCCAGCGGAGATTGGAGCCCTGATCCGTGACCCTCGCATCGCCACGATCTGGTGGGACAGCCCTGTTCACATTTGCCTGGATACCTCCGCAGCCATAATCCGCGCCCCAGAGGTATGGGAATCCGGCTACAGCGGCAAGGGAATAAGGGTAGCGGTCTTGGATACAGGCTTAGATATGAACCACCCTGATCTTATCGGGCGGGTTCTCACCACGCGAGGCTTCAGCGGTGAGGGATTCAAGGACAATAACGGACACGGCACGCACGTCGCTGGCATCATAGCCGGCAACGGAATGGCCAGTGGGGGCCGCTATAGGGGCATCGCGCCGGGCGTCCTTCTCCTGGCCGCCAAGGTGCTCAAGGGTGATGGCAGTGGGCTGACCAGCGACGTGATGGCTGGGGTGGAATGGGCCGTGCGTCAAGGGGTGCGCCTCATCAACCTCTCCTTGGGCACAGGAGGACGAGGGGATGGCAATGATCCCCTGTCCCTCTTCTGTGATGCAGCCGTTGAGCGGGGAGTAGTGGTCTGTGCCGCCGCTGGCAATGACGGTCCAGCCGCCGGGACAATAAGCGCCCCGGCTGCGGCCAAAAGGGTACTGGCCGTTGGGGCCGTGACCAGGGCGGATACGGTGGCCGAATTCAGTGCCCGAGGGCCGACGGCTGACGGACGGGTCAAGCCGGATATCCTCGCCCCCGGTCAAGGGATAGTCTCCTGTAGGGCCGAGGGTACAGCCATGGGTCAAGCGATCGATGAAGACTATACCAGTGCCTCGGGCACAAGTATGGCTACCGCCTTTCTGAGCGGGGCAGTGGCCATACTCCTGGAGGCCAATCCCAGGCTCTCCGCAGAGGAGGTCAGAGAGATTCTGCAGCGAACAGCTAAGGATCTATCGTTAGCACCCAATGTCCAAGGTGCGGGCCGCCTCGACCTGTTATCGGCCTATAAAGCTGCCCGAGGTGATAGAGTCAGCTGGACCCCTCCCGGTTGCCTCTTTCCCTTCACCATATTCTTCCCTCTGAAGCGGAGCGAGCTCTAAAGGGAGAGTTCACTGCGTAGGGCAGCGAACTCCTGGCGGAATTCTGTCTCTCGTCGCCTCTTCTCCTCGCTGGACAGAAAAGAGGCGCGCAGGGCATTGAGACTCAATTCCTCCAACTCGGTGGCATTGAATCCGAACTGTTCGGCGATAGTCAGGTATTCCTTGGTGAGATTAGTTCCCATAATGGCTGGGTCATCGGAACCAACGGTCACCAGCAATCCGGACTCGAAATAGCGCCGAATGGGGTGTTCTGCCAGGGAAGGGGCCGCTTGCGTCAGGACATTGCTCACGGGGCACATATCCAGAGGAATACGCGTCTCCATCAGGTAGGCTATAAGCGCCTCATCTTCGCCAGCCCTCACTCCGTGCCCGACGCGCTCCACTCCCAGTGCATTGATGGCACCCCAGACGCTGGACGCGCCGGCTAACTCGCCGGCGTGGGCGACGCGATGCAAACCGGCCCGTTTAGCCACAGTGAAGGCCTCTTGAAATGGCTCCGGCGGAAATCCGGCCTCATCACCACCGATGCTGATGCCCACCACGGTCTGACGATCAAGCCTGAGGGCCAATTCAAGGACCCTCTCCGCTTCCGGCGGTCCCTTTGCCCGGTTGATGTCAAAGATGAGGTGCATCTCCACCCCATACCTGTGGGTTCCCTCCCTTAGAGCCAGCTCAATGTTCTGGAGCATGGCTTCAAATTCCATGCCCCTTTCCAGGTGGTGGATAGGAGAGAGGAAGGCCTCTACATATTTCACGTTTTGGGCAGCCGCATCGGTCAGAAACTCGGTAGTAATGAGAGCATAATCCTCAGGCTTTCGTAGACAGGAGGAGCAACGCAGATAGACCTCTATAAACTGCGTGAATGTGGTGAAGCGATAGAGCTCTGTCAGGTTCTCGGTGGGCAGGGTGACGCCGTTTTCCCTGGCCAGGCGAAGCATCGTGCTTGGCCTGATGGAGCCTTCCAGATGCACATGCAGCTCGGCCTTGGGCATCCTGACGATGAACTCTCTGAGTTGTGGACTGATCCTTGACATCATTCCTCCTTTAATAATTGATCAGCGAAGACAAGGCGTCGGCGGTGGAGCGAAAGCGGACGAGGTCCGAAACCAAGGGCGTCACTGACCTCTTCCGGTCGGCCGCCGGCCGTGGGGTCGGCCCGCAGACGCATACCGAGCAGGTGCATATCGTCCCAGGTCTCAACCCAGACCTGCTCGATGAGAGGACGCAAATCATAATGACGCCTCTCATTATGCCGACGGCGTTCGCGCCATAGCTCCCTGGCCTGGAGCAGGGCGGCGATGCGCTGCTCCACCGCCTCGCGCCCCTCAGCAGTAGCCACAGCGATGAGATATTCCGCCGCTCGCAACTGCGACTGGAGAGAAGGAAGAGACAGGCTGACCTCCTCAACGCTGTACACCTCCAGTCCGGCCGGTAGCTGCGGCTGCAACCTTTGCCAGAAGTCGCTGGGTGTCATGTCCCGTTCCAGAATGACGTCGAGTACTTCTCCCTCACTTGTCACGCCTACAGGCAGGGGGGCAGCTATAGCTATTTTAGGCTGGGGATTGAAGCCCTTTGAATAGGCCAGGGGAACAGCAGCCCGGCGTAGAAGGCGCTCCCACAGGCGCATCAGGTCGAGATGAGCGATATATTTCAGCGGGTCGCCTCGGCCAAAGGTGAGGCGGAGACGTTGCATAGCGCTCCTTTCTTGGAGAGACCACAGCCCAGGCACGGGCCGTAGCGACAATCCGGTGTCGGCTCCTGTCTCAAGGCCCTGCGGTACTCGCGGAGCAGAAACCGTTTCGTTACACCGCTGTCAATATGGTCCCAGGGGAACACCTCGTCGAGGGGGCGTTGACGGTGGGCATAGAAGGCCATATCCAACCCCTCTGCAGCGAAGGCTTCTAGCCAGCGATCAAAATGGAACTGCTCATTCCAGGCATCGAATTTACAACCAAGCTGCCAGGCACGATAAACGACCCTCCCCAAGCGGCGATCGCCCCTGGAGAGGGCTGCCTCCATAAAACTGCTTTGCGGATCGTGCCAGCTGAGCTGGACGCCCCGCAGTTTTCTCCAGAGATATTCCTGCTTTGCGCGTAGCGTTTCTTCCCCCTCCTGCCCCACCCACTGGAAAGGTGTTTGAGGCTTAGGGATGAAGGTAGCGATGCTGACGCTCAACTGCGCTCGCCCACCCCGTTCACGACGGCCGCAGTCCAGTACCTGCCGGATCAGGGCAATGAGCCCCTCGACATCGACCATGGTCTCGGTGGGTAACCCAATCATAAAGTAGAGCTTGAGCCTTGACCAACCCTGGCTGTAAGCGACGTGCACCGTGCGCAACAGATCATCCTCGCTGACCCCCTTGTTAATGACATCACGCAGGCGCTGTGTCCCCGCCTCCGGGGCAAAGGTCAGTCCCGTCTTACGCCGTTGAATGCTGCTGGCCAGCCCCACCGAAAAGGAGTCGATGCGCAGGGACGGCAGGGAGATGTTGACTTGCGGATGTCTCAGAGATAGTTCCTTCACCAGGGACTCGATTTCGCTGTAATCACTGCTGCTCAGCGAGACCAGCCCCAGCTCCTCATAGCCAGTATTGGCCAGCAAGGCATCCACAGTCTCTAAAATCTCCTCCTTTGGACGCTCCCGCACGGGACGGTAGATCATGCCCGCCTGGCAAAAACGGCAACCGCGTGTACAGCCACGCTGAATTTCAATCATGGCCCGATCATGGATCACGCTTATATAAGGCACGGGCGGTCGTGTCGGGGCGGCTGACAAGGGATAAACGATGCGCTTGCGAATCCTGGGACTCGCCTCCTTCGCTTGAGGCACGACCTCGGTCACCACACCATTGGCGTCGTATGTCACCTGATACAAAGCGGGCACATAAATACCCGGCAGTTTCGCCGCCTCTCGGCAGAACGCCTGCCGCTGGTATGCTCCCTGTGCCCTGACCCCGGTGCGCCATCTTCCATAGTCACGGTATTTCTGCAGCAGCTCTATAAGGGACTCCTCACCATCGCCAATCACAAAAAGGTCGATGAAATCGGCCAGTGGTTCGGGGTTATAGGTACCGCTGCCACCGGCGATAACCAATGGATCGCCATCGATCCGCTCAGCCGTCCACAAGGGAACGCCGGCCAGATTGAGCAGATTGAGCACGTTAGTGTAGACCAGTTCACAAGAGAGGCTGAAACCTATTACGTCGAATTCACGCAAGGGGCGCCGTGACTCCAGGCTGAAGAGAGGTAGTCCGCTGGCACGCATCTCACCCTCCATGTCTATCCAGGGAGCGTAGGCGCGCTCAGCAAGCGCCCAGTCCTGCTTATTGACAAGGTCATAGAGGATCTGGAGACCGAGGTTAGACATCCCGACCTCATAGATGTCCGGGTAGATCAGGACGACCCTGACGGCCGCCCTATCCCAATCCTTGATGACGCTATTCCATTCGTACCCCGTATAGCGGGCGGGCTTAGTGACCCTGGGCAGGATATGATCTAGATTCACGATTGTTCCTCGAGGGGTGGCAGTTGATCGAGGCTTTCGAGTCCAAAATATTGGAGGAACTCGGGCGTAGTGCCATAGAGGATCGGTCGGCCGACTGTTGGCAGACGTCCCACCTCGCGGATAAGTCCACGGGCCTGTAGGGTACTCAGGGCCCGATCGACGTTGACACCCCTGATATCCTCGATGCCCGCTCGGGTGATCGGTTGGCGATAGGCCACGATGGCCAGCGTCTCCAGGGCCGCACTGGAGAGCTTGCTGTTCGCTTGTAAATCGAGAAACTTCTCCACGTAGGGTGCTGCCTCAGAGGCAGTCACCAATTGCACCGTATTATCGATCCTTTGTAAACGCAAGCCGCGTTGTCGACAGGCATCACCCAGCAAATGTAGCGCCTCCTCCAGATGTTCCTGATCAACCCCTAGTACCCCTTGCAACCGAGATAACTCTACTGGTTCAGTGGCGACGAAGAGGATGCTTTCAATCAGACATTGCAACTGTTGCAGGTCCATGCGACTCAACTGAATGGCTGTTTTCTCCCAAGTATTGAAGTGGTAATAATTATAACATTTTGGTTCAGCCCCAGTCTCAGCGCCTCATCTTACCACCACAGCGGGATTGACAGCCGCTCCAGCGGGTGTTACTGTTTTGCCAGGAGAGGGAGGAGAAAACAATGATAAAAAATCTTGAGGTCAAAAACTTTAAATCTATCAAGTACCTGAAACTGGATTGCAAAAGAGTAAATATTTTCATAGGTAAACCAAACACCGGCAAGTCCAATATCCTGGAGAGCATGGGGATTTTCTCTTTGCCTTATGGCAACTTGAGCAATCTTGTCCGCTTTGAGAACAATATGATTAATCTGTTTTATGACCAAGACTTGACGGAGAAAATAGAAATAAAAGCTGATGACGTGCATTTTGACACAACATTTATGAAGGGCCAATTTAATGGAAACTGTGGAGATAAAGAACATAAATATTTTGGTGGATATTTTAATTTCTTTTTTGATTATGAGGGAAGAGGCTATTTAAGTCGATCAGCAACGTTGGTTCTCCCTTTCAAGTTTTATAGATTTGAGGTAATAAATATTTTTCCAGGGCAAGAGTTTGAATTTCTCCTGCCACCGAGGGGGGACAATCTTTTGTCCATTCTTCAAACGAATAAGGCTTTAAAAAAAGTAGTGGCAGATATTTTCAAAGAATACGGACTCAGGATTGTTTTCAAACCTCATGAAGGCAAAATTGAGGCCCAAAAAGAAGTAGAGGATGTCATAATTAGTTATCCTTACTCTCTGGTCTCTGATACGTTGCAAAGAATTGTTTTTTATCTCGCAGCAATTGAAACAAATCAGAATTCCATAATTATGTTTGAGGAGCCTGAGGCTCATGCTTTCCCGTATTACACAAAATTTCTCGCTGAACGAATAGCTCTGGACAGGACCAACCAGTATTTTATCTCCACTCATAATCCCTATTTTCTCCTTTCAGTGTTGGAGAAAACCCCGAAGGATGAAATCGGCATTTTCATAACTTATCTAAAGGATTATCAAACAAGGGTTAGACCAATCAGCGAAAGGGAGATGCCTGAAATTCTTGACCAGGATGCCAGTATTTTCTTTAATCTTGATCAGTTTCTGGAGGAAAGATGATATATGTGGAATGTAATCCTGATAAAGTTTTGGTAAGGGCTCTGGGTATTTCAAAAAGAAATATAAAACATAGTTTTAGTAAAGGTAATGTTTGCAAATAATTAGCGAAAAACAGAAACTCTAAAGGATTAGTAGATGAAGACCCATTGAGTCACCAACCAAGTTATATTGGGAAATTAGAACCCTGTTCGGAGGATCATGGAATTAGACGCTTGTATGATAAAGTGACTCGAAATTATCTGATAGTGTTGTGTCTAAGATTAGAAGAGTGGACTTTGAAAGCAGTAAAGGAAGTAGGTATAGATATATCTCACTATAGATTGGCTAATGATGCGAATGAATTACACAAGGTGATCAATCTTAGTCTCGAAGACTTCACGAAACTTATTAAAGATATTAAATCGAGAAGTGAAATGTTAAAAACCTTGGCAGAATTTATGGCCAGGTAATCTCAATTGCGGAAAAGGGATAGATGATGAAGGTGAAACGGTGAGTAAATTTGGTGGATATGAGGACCTGCCGTTCATTGCCGAGTATTACGACCTCATCCCCAGCTACGTCAACCGGCCTGACCTGGACTTCTACCTTGGATATTCCCGTTCAGCAGACGGCAAGATTCTGGAATTGGGCTGTGGTACGGGGAGGATTCTGATACCCACAGCGGTTGCAGGTTGTCGCATCGTGGGGTTAGACCTTTCTGAGCATATGCTGGCCAGGTGCAGACAAAAGCTCCGAGGCCAGCCGAGAGAAGTGCAGGAGCGTGTTCGCCTCATCCAGGGCAACATGACCAGCTTCGATCTGAAGGAGACCTTCAGCCTGATCACTACTCCCTTATTGAATGCAGACTATATCTTCAAACACGAATACATCATGCTTTTTAAGAAGTAGGCGCCAGCGACGATGCTCTTAAGGATGGGAAGGGAGATTGTCTGGCTATGAAGATGCTGGATGATCTAATCTCCGCCCTGAAGGTGGATGCCCCCGTTAGGGATATCCGTGTCTGTGCCTTCTGGACAGCCGTGGTCAGTCGCTATTGTGGGCTGGCTGCCACAGTGCAGGCAGAGGGATTCCACCACGGCGATAAGCCCGTGCAGGAGGCAGGCAGTTTAATGGGGAAGAGCGCCTTGGCCATCGCCCGCTTGTCCTATTCCCCTAGTCCTCTTGAGGCCAGCATCGGCCTGGCCACGATCAACTCGCTTCTCGATGTTGATGAATCCCGCTGTGTCGACTTAAACGCCGCTGACTTCCTGGCCGAGAAGGGCCGGGATAGGGCGGTGGCTATCGTCGGGCACTTCCCCTTTATCCCCCGTCTGCGTCAGATGGCCAGACAGCTTTGGGTGATCGAGAAACACCCTCAGGAAGGAGACCTGACGGAGGATCAGGCCACCAACATCCTACCCAAGGCTGATGTTGTGGCCATAACAGGCACAACGCTCATTAATCACACCATTGAGCCCCTGCTTGCGCTCTGTCATCCGGAGGCCCTCGTCGTCCTCCTCGGCCCAACTACTCCCCTATCACCTGTTCTTTTCGATTATGGCGTGGACGTTCTCTCCGGAACGAGAGTCATAGATGTAGAATTAGCCCTGCGCTGCATCAGTGAAGGAGCCACCTTTCGCCAGGTCAGGGGAGTGAAGCTGTTGACGATGACCCGTAACGACCTCTAAGTGACCGATGTTTCTGTGGCGAAGGCGGCGTGGAGAGCCCGCACGGCCTCCTGCACCCGACTGGCCTCGATGATGCAGGTGATACGAATCTCAGAGGTGGTAATCATCTCGATATTGATGCCCTGATCAGTCAGGGTCTTGAACATTCGTGCCGCATAACCGGGGCTGTGCTGGATGCCAGTGCCGATGATGGAGACCTTGGCCAGGTTGGAGGCGCTGACTACGCCCTTAGCATTTATCTCCGTGGCCACCGCCTCCACGAGGCGTACCGCTTTGGCTAGGTCAGTCCTGGCCACAGTGAAGGAGAGGTCAGTGATGCCCTGCAAGCTAGCGTTCTGGACGATCGTGTCGACATTGATGCTCGCCTCGGCTAATGGCCGGAATATAGCGTAGGCGATGCCGGGTCGGTCGGGTACACCGATGACGGTGATTTTGGCTACATCAGTATCATGAGCGATGCCCCGTACCTTGTTTCGTTCTTCGATGTTTTCACCTCCATAGATCCGGGTTCCCGGATTGTCGTTGAAACTGGAGCGGACGACGATCGGCACACCGTAAACGGCGCCCAGCTCCACGGCCCGCGGGTGCATCACCCGCGCCCCTTGCTGGGCCAGCTCGAGCATCTCATCATAGCTGATGCACTCTAGTTTCCATGCTTCTGGCACCAGGCGCGGGTCGGCAGTGTAGACGCCATCGACATCGGTATAGATTTCACAGAGGTCGGCATGTAGATGAGCCGCCAGGGCCACGGCCGTCGTGTCCGAACCACCCCGCCCTAGCGTCGTTATGTCAAACTCCTCAGTTACCCCCTGAAAACCAGCCACGATGATGATCTTATCGTGCTCGAGCTCGCCCAGTATACGGCGGGGATCGATGGCGATGATCTTAGCCCGGCTGTGCGTCCTATCGGTTCTAATGCCTGCCTGTCCACCGGTGAGGGAGACGGCTTCCAACCCCAACTGGCGCAGGGCCATCGCCAGCAACGTACAGGATATGATCTCTCCCGTGGAGAGGAGCAGGTCCAGCTCCCGTTCATCAGGTTCAGGGGTGACCTGCTGGGCCAAGGTGATCAATTGGTCAGTCGTATCACCCATAGCGGAGACAACTACGACTGGCGTCCGCCCCTCTCTTTTTGCCCGGGCGATACGCGAAGCCACGGCCTTGATCCTTTCGGCTGTAGCTACTGATGTTCCACCATATTTCTGGACGATCATGTTGATTTGACCCTCATCCCCCTTACCCCCTTCTCCCTAAAGGGAGAAGGGGGATAGTAGACTAGGGCGGAGCCCTAGAACCCTCCAAGGAGTGAGCACCCTCCTTGACCTCCCCTTTTCTCCAGATGGGAGAAGGGGGATAGTAGACTAGGGCGGAGCCCTATCCGCCTTCGGCGGACCAGAAGGGCTGTGCCCTCCTGGATCCCCCTGTGGAAGAGGTAATATCCCTAGCAAACGGCTACCAAGCTAGGTTTCCTTCAGTGTGCTTTCTAAGAGTGGCGCTTGGTGGGCCGCTGAATCTTTAGAGCCTTTAGCGAATGTGGTGGGCCGTTTTGCTCGCAGATTTGAGGGGCGAACCTTCACTCCAGTAGCCGAACTAACTATCGGCAGTGCGCTTTGCAGCTGGACCTTGTCGAGCCTTTGCTGGGCAATTTCACAATACTTTGGCGATATGTCGACATGAATAAAGTTGCGGCTCGTTTTCCAAGCTACAACAGCAACTGTCCCAGTGCCCCCAAACATGTCCAGCACCGTGTTTCCCCTATATGTATAGAACTTGATCAGGCGGTAAATAAGCTCTTCCGGGAAAGGCGTTGGGTGCCCCCGCCTTTGTGGTTCCGGTGGGATATACCATAATCCATCCGAATACCGCATGAACTCTTCGCTGGTGACGTCGATGTCTTCAGGTTTCCCAGACAAATCCCACTTATCTTTACAAAATACCAGGACATACTCCCACGAAGGCACGATATGTGGATTACTAGGGTTTTTCCAGCTACCCCAAGCTGTTCGTTTCAGCATCGTTTGCTTATACCAGATTATTTCTGTTCTAAATATCATGCCTATCTCCCTGAGCTGATTGGCAAAATCGTGATGTATCGGCCGGAAGTTTTTGATACTTGTTGGGGCGATATTCAAGGCAAACCGTCCACCTGGCACAAGAACTCGCTTAGTTTCCACCCAGACCCTCTGCATCAAACTCAGATACTGTTCGTAGGCCAAGTTATCGTTGTGGAGATCGTAGTTTATCCCCAAATTGTAGGGCGGTGAAGTAACAGCCAGGTGAACCGTATTATCCGGAATGCAAGTCATCACCTCAAGACAATCGCCACATAGTATCTGGTTCAAATACTCCATCATAGTGGTTAACAACAAGTCTCACACACAAGGGCATTTGCACTTTGACCGGGGGAGGCGGGCCTTTACTACTCCTGGGGCCAGGCGCCCAAGACCTTAACGAAGACACATTCACGACTGAGTTCGTTCAAGGCTGCGGCCACATGCTCATCATCAGGGTGGCCAACTAGATCAACAAAGAAGATGTAGTCCCACAGCTTGCGCTTGGAGGGGCGAGATTCGATCTTGGTCAGGTTTATGCCATACTTCAAGAATATCTCCAGGGTGTCGTGGAGGGCTCCCACTCTATCCCTGATGGAAAACATGATGGCCGTCCTGTCATCGCCACTACGCTGGCTCATCTGCCGTCCGATAACCAAGAAACGAGTGATATTGGAGGCGCTATCCTCAATATGGCTCTCAAGGATATTTAATCCATAGAGATCCGCGGCCGACTCGGTGCCGATAGCAGCAATGGTAGGATCGAGAACGGCCATCTCTGCCGCCCTAGCCGTGCTGGCCACCTCTACCAATTCCACCGAGGGCAGATGCTCCTGTAACCAACCCCTCGATTGAGCGATGGCCTGGGGATGGGAACAAACCTTCCGAATATCGGCCAAGCAGCCTTTGCCAAGGAGATGGTGAGAGACAGCAAGCAACACCTCCGCACAGATCTTCAGCTCTGAGTCAACGAACATATCCAGAGTGTGTGTCACTACCCCCTCAATGGAGTTCTCTACCGGCACTACGCCGTAATCAGATTCACCTTTTTCCGTCTCTGAGAAGACCTCGGCGATGCTCCTGGCTGGCAGGAACTCAACAGCTGTGCCAAAGCGACGCTTAGCCGCTTCATGCGTGAAAGTGGCCGCCGGACCAAGATAAGCCACACGCAACGGGCGCTGGAGAGCACGAGAAGCGGAGAGGATCGAGCCATAAATCTCCCTGATGGCTTCCTTGCTGAGTGGGCCTTGATTAGCCTGGAAGACGTTATCATAGACCCGCCTCTCCCGCTCCGGAACATAGATGTTGACCTCATTGTCCGATTTGACAGCCCCGATCTGGAGAGACAACTCCGCCCGGGCGTTCAGCAAGGCCACAATTTGCTGATCAATGTCATCTATCCTTTGGCGAAGCTCATCAAGATTCATAGCGACCCCATTTTACCAAAGGGTACTCCAAACTATCAACCAAGGCATACATACTCGCCTCAATGATATTGGTCGAGCTGCCCACCGTGTTCCACGTTTCCTGTCCATCAGTGGATTGGATGGATACCCGCACGGTGGCTCCGGTGCCTTGCCTATCGTCCAGAACCCTCACCTTGTAATCTACCAGACGGATGCGGGCAACCTCAGGATAGCTCTGCAATAAGGCTTTGCGCATTGCCCTGTCAAGGGCGTTCACTGGTCCATTGCCCTCGGCCGCTGTGTGCATCGTTTCATCCCTGACCTTAATCTTGACCGTGGCCTCAGCGAGGATATCGCTCCCTTTACGCTGC
Source organism: Chloroflexota bacterium (assembly GCA_023475225.1). Classification (NCBI taxonomy): domain Bacteria; kingdom Bacillati; phylum Chloroflexota; species Chloroflexota bacterium. The sequence goes on along the minus strand of JAMCVK010000047.1, from coordinate 1,342 downwards.
TCCACCAGGACGAGTAAATCGAGAAGCTGGAAGGGGGGCTGATAGTCCGGCTGAGCCCGCCGCACCAGGAGCTCAAAAGAGGCCTCCGCATCCTCAAAGCGAAAGCCCTTGCTCTCCAGATCCTTAATGCGCTCCACCAGGTCGCGCACCTCGGCCGTCTGCCCAGTGAGATCGACGCCAAAGCGTTGAACCTTATAGAGTATGTTGCTCTTCCCCGCCAGCTCCGAGATCAGGATACGCCGCTCATTGCCCACCACCTGGCAAGGCACATGCTCATAGGCTTCGGTAGCTTTCATCACCGCGTCAACGTGCAGTCCAGCCTTATGGGCAAAAGCGCTCTCCCCAACGTAGGGCAGATGAGAATCGTGAATCAGATTAGCCACCTCACTGACGTAACGAGAGATTTCGGTCAATTTCTGCAGCTGTTCATCACTGATGCAGTCAATGCCCATCTTTAGCTTCAGGTTGGGGATTATAGAACACAGATTGGCATTGCCACAGCGCTCACCGTAGCCATTTATCGTCCCCTGCACCTGGACAACCCCCTGCTCTACCGCAGCCAGGGTATTAGCGACTGCTACCTCAGCATCGTTATGAGCATGGATGCCGAGTGGCACACTCACCCTTTTCTTCACCTCAGCGACCACCGCAGCGATCTGCTGGGAAAGCGTACCACCATTGGTATCGCAGAGCACCAAGCAGTCTGCCCCTGCCTTTTCGGCGGCCAGGAGACAGCTCACAGCGTAGTCCTGGTTACTACGATATCCGTCGAAGAAATGCTCGGCATCGAAGAAGACCTCCCGCCCCTGCGCCTTCAGAAAGGCGATCGAATCAGCGATCATGTGGAGGTTCTCTTCGAGGCTGGTGCTGAGTACCTTCCTTGCCTGAAAATCCCAACTCTTGCCGACCAGAGTGATGGTTGGCGTCTTCGCCGCAAGAAGGGCACGCAGCTGCCCATCATCCTCAGCCCTTATATGAGGACGTCGCGTGCTACCGAAGGCGGCCAGCTTGGCCGTACTCAGGTGCAGATGGCGGGCCTTCGCGAAGAATTCACTATCCTTTGGATTCGAACCGGGCCAGCCCCCCTCAATATAGTGAATGCCTAATTCATCCAGGCTCCGGGCGATCTTTACCTTATCCTCTACCGAGAAGGAGATACCCTCACGTTGGGCCCCATCACGAAGAGTGGTATCGTAGAGTATTACCTTGGTCGTCATATGTTTCCCCTCACCTCCTCAGCGATCAGGCTTCCCATCGCCCCTGTCCCCACCAGGTGTTCGCCCTCCTCCATAATATCGGCGGTACGATATCCTTCGGCCAGGACCGCGCTGTGGCAATGCCA
>JAMCVK010000046.1:22986-34319 GCA_023475225.1 Chloroflexota bacterium | reverse complement strand
GGGTTCTAGGGCTCCGCCCTAGCCTTCCCCCGCCGGGGAGATCCAGGAGGGGTCTGGATCGCTAGTGTTCGGGTTGTAAACGGCAAGCGGGGGACAAGCCCCCGCGCTACATCTACTCCTTCTCCCGCAAGAAGAAGGGGAGATCCAGGAGGGCACACCCTCCTGGGAGGGTCCTAGGGCTCCGTCCTAGCCTCTTCCCCCTTCTCCCTGTGGGAGAAGGGGGTCAGGGGGATGAGGGTGTCAGAGAGTAACCAGCTGATCATCGAGAAATATGGTGCCTTCGTCGGTAAGCACTCAGAGAGGGTGCGAGTTTACCTTAAGGGCGAGATTGTCGAGGAAAGACCATTCCATGGGTTGGAGCACTTACTCATTCTCTCCGGGGGTGTCAGCCTTTCTAGCGACCTCGTTCGGGAGTGCGCCGAACGAGGCATTCCCATCAGTTTCATCTCCCGTGATGGGAAGCCTTATGCCAAGATCATCTCCCCAGAGCTTACCGGCACGATCAAGACCCGCCGGGAGCAGCTTATGGCTTACCTGGATAGCCGAGGGGTGATGTTAGCTAAGTCCTTTGCCGTAGGCAAGGTATCCAATCAGAGCGTACTCCTCAAATACATGGCCAAGTACCGCAAAGTCACGGATGCCGAGCTATATGAAAAGGTTAGAGAGGCCGCCTTTCAGCTCGAAGATTGTGTGCGCAGGATCAACGAGATAGAGGGCGAGCAGGTGGAGTCCATTCGCCAGTCCCTTATGAATCTGGAGGGCTATGCGGCTAAGATCTACTGGGATGCAGCGAGAGAGCTGATCATCCCCGCGGTGAGCTGGGAAGGACGTGAGACCCGTGGCGCTCAGGATCTGGTCAATTCCGCCCTGAATTACGGCTATGGCATCCTTTATACTCAAGTCGAGCGGGCCCTGGTCCTGGCTGGGCTTGACCCTTATGCCGGTTTTGTACATGTAGACCGTCCTGGCAAACCCAGTCTGGTGCTGGACCTGGTCGAAGAGTTTCGGCAAGCTGTGGTGGACCGCACCGTATATGCCCTGCTTAACAAGGGGGTAAAGCTAGAGATAGATGATGGCAAACTTACCGAGGCTTCCCGCCGCACCATAGCTGAGAAGGTGAATGAGCGCCTTGAAGGCGATGAGCCCTACGAGGGCAAGAAGCATAAGCTGCGGACGATCATCCAGTCGCAGGCCCGGCACATGGCCACCTTCCTGCGAGGTGAGGGGAAGGAGTACAAGCCGTTTGTGGGGAGGTGGTAATGGGGATTCCAAGGGGCTGCGCCCCTTTGGCCAGGTTTTTCGGACGGATGTGCCCCAAAGTACAAAAAGACCGCCGAGCCACCTTGATGGGTAGTGCAGGGGGGCGAAGCCCTCCTGCCGGGGGTCACAGGGGGTGTCCCCCTATTCAACAAAAGCCCGCAGGGCTACCTTGAACCCCCTGTGGGGGTCTGGGGGCAGATGTTCGACACTCTCGACCTACCACTTGACGGCTTTGTGGTAGACAAACAAAATCATCTGTCCGCTGCCGGCTAAAACGACTATACTTGTCGCCGATGTGTGCTAAGATTAGCACAATAGGGCTTTCAATTTGCCTACGTATGAGCCTTATAGGCGCCATATCGATTGACATAGGGGTTGGTGATGAAACCCACTGCTCAGGATCGCCTGGGGCTGGAGGCGGAGATGAAACGCCTGGTAGAGCAATCGAAGGACATGGGCGCGGTCAAGGTGATCCTCTTTGGTTCCCTGGCCCGAGGACAGCTCTCCCTCTTCAGCGACATTGACCTTCTGGTGTTGTTCGACCAGGAACAATCCGCCCGCGAGCTGACCCGCTGGGTCTACCAGAACATCCAGGCTCGTGAAGAGGTAGACATCCTGGCCTACAGCCAGGAGGCGTTCCAGAGGGTGTGCGAGCGGCCCTTTTTCCGGCAGATTCTTAAAGAAGGGAAGGTGCTCTATGAAAGGGCTCCACCCCACTAGTGAGAATATCTGAAGAGGGGGATGGTTCGCTGGTCTTCAGATGGGAAGCCATCGAGGAACGCCTGAAGGATCTCGCTGAGATATTGCAAGATTCAGTCGCGGCTCGCCACATCGCCACCTTTGTACGTGGTGAGGGCAAGCAGTGTAAGACTTTTGCGGGGAGGTGGTAGTGCGCCGCTATAACCGCTGCTCCAATTGCTTTATTGGAGGTCTTATTAAGCCATGATTGGATACGAAACTGATTTGACGCCGACTAGGTTCCAGGCTCAAGCCCAAGAGAAGCTCAAGAAGGGCAACAGCCTACTGTTGGTTGCCCCAACAGGTCTAGGAAAGACTTTTGCTGTAACTGCCGATATCAGGGACGCACCGCGAAAAACGGTATATTCGGTCCCACTGCGAGCCTTAGGACATGACATTAGAAAAGAGATTTCCGCGCTCAAGAGAGACGAGAAACCAATCAGAGCAGTAATCCATCACGGAGACGTTCAGGAGAGTGTGCTTTTCAGCGAAGAAGTGGTCGTTACCACTTATGATCAGGTAGTCTGTGGAGTCCCCGGATTGCCCTTGAGTCTTCCTTTGAAGGCTGGGCATGCTGTTGCTGGAGCTCTTTTGATGTCGCGCTTGATCCTAGATGAGGTTCATCTCGCCTGGGGGATATCTGAGCAAGCTTTGTCAATTCTGCTGGCAATAATCGACTTCCGAAGAAGGCTCGGTCTGCAAACTGTGGTGCTCACCGCTACCCTGCAGAAAGAGGTGGCGCAACAAATAGCCGAACGATTAAGCTTGGAATTGATGGTCGTTGGTAGCGATGACACAACCGATGATGAAGGATTGCAACTGCGTGAAAGCAATCGGAAGGTGGAGGTATCCACGCTGGAACTCAAAACGACACAAAAGACCGGCGGAAAAAAGCAGCTTGACTACAAGCCACTAGATGACAGATTGAAGCTATGCACGAGTAAATGCATCTATTTTGCTAACACTGTGGAACGTCTTCAAGAAACGTATGACAGGCTAATCGCGGGTGGCATAGACCCTGATAGGATAATTGTCCTCCACAATCGCATGCCTCGCAACTGGCGAACCGAAGCTGAAGAGAAAGTTCACCAGTGTTTCGGCAAGGGCAGCCCAAATGGAAGTTGGATATTATTGACAAACCAAGTAGCCGAGGCTGGCTTGAACATATCAGCACCACAGGTCATTTCTGATCCAGCCCCCGTAGACACGTTAGTGCAGCGTGCAGGGAGGTGTGCCCGCTGGTTCCGTAAAGGTGAGACCAAGGGTGAGTTCGTGGTTATTACCGCACCTAAGGCTGAGATGGAAGAAAGGAAGCACGGACTCGAACTTCCTTACAGGCCCGACTTTGTTCGTGCAGCCATAAAATCGCTGCCGAACGGATTATTGAGTTGGGCAGTCGAACAAGAGTGGATCAATAAGGCATGGGGTGGCGACCCCAAAAAGGCAAAAAAGTCTGTGGAGCGTTCTCTCAATGAGACAACTTTTGCTCTGAACTTGTTTGATCGCGCCGCCCAACAGCACAGCCCAGGTGAAATTGCGAGCATCTTTCGCGAAATCGTATCTGTTGAGGCAGCGGTTTATGGCCCGTCACTTGATCATAATTGGCAGAACATGCTCGATGAAGGTCAACGTCCAGAAACGTCGTCGATTTCCCTTGGACGTGCCTGGAGCTTACTCCGCGAAGCGAGAGGTAAGGCAAAAGTTATTCGCTACGAGGAAGGGGAAACCAAGATCAAACCTGCTGATTATGTGCAAACTGGTGACGTCGTAATTGTTCCTTCTACAATTGCCTATCTGCACCGGGTAAAAGGTCTTTGCTTCGGGGACAGCTCCCAGGACAACGGTGCAATCTTAAGTAGTGAATGGCGACCTATCTCAAAAAGAGAGCAAACTTATCCACAAAAGCGCGGGCGGCAAACTCTCTTGGAACATACCAAAGGGGTTATGCGAGGAACATATGAACGGCTAGGCTCTGATGGTGCCTATCGGAGAGCATTGGCAAAGATCATTCAAACACTAGAGCCTCAAAAAGATTCGGAGGAGGTGGTTAATGCAATCGCTCAAATAGCAACGCTTGTGGCAGGATTTCATGATCTTGGCAAGGCTGACTGGAAATGGCAAGTAAGAGCACGTGAAATTGATCCCGAATGCCCTGTTGGGCTTATTGGGCGAACCGCCAAGAGAGCAGAACACATCGGTCTCCCCCACACGCCACCTGGTTATCTCGCTTGTCTCCGAGCTTGTGAACTGATAGGATTTCCACCTTCTGTCAACTACCTAATCAGGGCTATTGCCCTGGCGTCAGCTCGACATCATTCTAGCTTGTTGAATCCAGCCACGGTTAACTACGAATTTGATCCTTCACCAATGGCATCAGACTTTATCACAAGTGTGCTCCAAGAAGTAAACGTGTCTACAGAGGCCAAAGAGAGGGCAAAAGAAATCTTGGAGGCAGGAAAGCAAAAACCAGCAAATGTCGTGGTCCCTTTGCTCTTGCCTAACGATGATCTTTTCCCCATTTATGCCTTGGTGGGACGTGCTATCCTGATGGCAGACCGTGAGGATGCAGCGGGAAGAGAACTTGAGCAATGGAGAGTGACATTGTGATCAATTTCGACTGGTCTACTGCTGCTTCAGCCCTGAAAGATTTTGGTGGAGAGCAAATTGTCCTTCACATATCAAAAACAGGTTTGCCATTTTTCGACGCGCTACGTCTTTATGGCGCCATAGATTTGTACGTGGGTCTCAGAGAGGACGTTCGCATCCATGACAACGGGAATGAATGGTTTGTGAGTGGTCAGTTTCGTGCCAAACGCATGACTGGCAGAGACCAGTCAGCTTTTAAGAGTATACGGGGAAATAAGAAGAAACTGGCTGCCGAATCTTACTGCCAGGCGCTTAGAGCATCACTGATAGCCGGGTCAGCTCTTGAAGGTGATGTATTTGTCCAAGCCGAGACAGGCTTGGATGCTGTCCTTCAGTCAGGCATTCGTGGTATCTCAGCCCACACTTATGAAACATTGCAGACAGGCCAGACCTCTAAGAAGGAGTGTTTAGCACAGATTCCGTTGTCGCATTGCTTGCTCGCTTTCGTTGGCAAGAGACGGACAGAGCAGTCTGGTAACATCATATTCTTGCCTATCTTCGAGGGAGGGGTGGATCTCTCGAGAGTGGTCAGCCCTCTCAGGGGGATTGGCTTGCCTAATGTCCTCTGCGCTCAGGCACTGATTCTTTTGGCGCTTAAGACATCTCTGTTTGCCGAAGGTTATCAAGAACGGCTTACCGCAGTGACTTTCAGCACGAACCTTGGTAGACAACGCAGTGACAACTATTCTGGTCTGATTACGATTGCCTCTACAGCGGTTGGCAAGATGAGGTCTCCAGACTTCGTTGGTCATACATACTACGTCTTCCGAGAGCTAGTTGGCAAGGCATGGGCTAGGCAGGGAAGGAGCTATCAATCGACCAGTATGACTTCTGATGCTCTTGCAATGGGCTACTGGTTAATGCAGCCGGTTGGCAAGCACCTCTCAACGATGATCACATCTCAGGAACGCTTACAACGGCAGCGTTATCAACAAATTTTCATAAAACCGGAGTACGTGAAGGAGGTATTTGAAATGAGCTACGGAAGGTGGTCTGGTAATCATGAGGCCGTACGTAAGATGGCAAAAGCGGTTGCCTCTGGCATTTACCATGCCAGGATGAAAGAAAGGGATGACCCCAACAAAGAGTGGTACGATGAGATTGTTTTACTTCGTTCCGCTCCAACGGCCAAGGCATTTATTGAACGAGCTATGATTTTGGTGGAACAGGGGCACCGGGCACATCCCTTGGTTGGCACGGCGCACCGAGAGGAAGCCTTTGAACCATCTGCTTTGTTCACCAGCATAGGCGAGAACCGGAATGACTTCGAAACTTTTAGAGACCTTTTCCGCATGTACCTTGTTCAGGAAAGTACATACCAGGGAGGGAGGAAAACCGTCGCAGCGACAGATACTGAGGCTGAGATAGAATCTCCAGAAACAGAAAAGGAGGATGCAGAATGAAACTGTGGAGTATCTCTTTCGCGTATCGCTTGGGCCTGGGTTTTCATGCCCTCAATAATGAGGGTGCCGATGGCAGCAACCTGATGCAGCCACGCCGGATTGATGTGGGTAACATCACGTACGATGGTATAAGTGGTGAAATCATACGCCACCACATTCTGGAGCACTTCATTAACATCTGCCGAGATGGAATCCCGATGCTCCCGCTCAGTGAAGGTTTACATCCCGACCGCGGTCCAATAGGGATTAGGGCTGCGGCAAAGGAGCTAAGATGCAATGAGCTCACCAACGATAACCTCTTTCCAAGCGTCCGCAAGGCCATTGAGATGTGCGCAGTTCTCGATATAGGTGGATACTTGGCTGCATGGAAAGCACAGGATGGAGGTCCAGCATCGCCTGACGAGCCATCTGCCAGGCCTGGTAGTGGATCCTTGGCTGCAGGGAAAGAACAGGATGGAGGAGGGCAGAAAAAGGAATATATCGCTGAGAAATCCTATATTGACTCTAATTGTGCAAAATACAAAAATGCTGAGCCGGTCAAGCGAGAATCTTGTTTTGACGTGGCATGGCTAATTAGCGAGGCACCTCAAGACCTTACGGTGACGCAACACTCAGCCTTCCGAAACACTGCCAAGATGAACAGCCGCTATGCCCAGACTATGCGTTCCAATGTGTACGCTGGAGTGATTCGGGCAGATTTGCACCGAATCGGCACAGACGACTACTGGTATTTGCAGCAGGACAAATCGAAGCGGTTAGCCATTGAACCTGAGGAACAAAAGAGGCGACAGACAGCTTTAATACAGGCTATTGCTAACTTCATCGCGTCACCAACCGGTGCCAAGGTGGCTGGTTGGGCGCCCCATGTTTTCCTCACAGAGGGGGCCATTCTTCTAACTTCCAGCCGAACCGCTCCATTTCGCTCACCGATAAAAGTCGGCCTCGGTGACCCGGAAAATCCCATACGGCCAGACTATGGTTATGCTGAAGCTATGAAAAGGATGGCTAGCAATAAAGACGGAACTTGGGTATGGATATTCACGGATACGAAGGGATTACTGAAGGCGGTAGTTGAAGCGACAAACAAACTAAAGGGGTAGGTCAATGTCTGATGAGAAGAGAGGACAAGATAGCCAAGAATCTGGCCACAGACGAAACGCTGATCCTGAACCAGTGCTGACCTGGATAAAGGCCTCTTATCACCTTCATACATTTGCCTACAGGGACCCACGGTGTGCCTTTCCTACAGCAATGGGGCTGCCAGTAATTTCACCCACCGCCGTGTTACTAGGAGTTGCCTCAACCTTGTTCTGCCTGGGAAAAGCAGACGAGGCGAAACGATTCTTGGAAGACATTCATAAGTGCCAAGTGGTCATCGACTCGCCTGACGGTGTGATCTTCTTCCGTGCTTTCCACCAACTTAGACGATATGAGACCGACAAGTACGACAAGTCAAACCCCCGATTGGGGTTTACCGACATCAACCAGGGCGTGCGTGAGTACGGCATTCCGGAAGGTCTTATGACTATCTTCATAGGGGTGCCGAACACATTAACAGATAATGTTAGATTGGCACTTCGTAATCGTGACCATCTGGGGACACATGACTCCCTATGCGCTCTAGTAGGTGACGTTGAAATCTGCAGTGAGCCGACGGATGTACTCTATCGCCCAATCGAGGCTGCACCGTTCAAAATGCCTGCTGTTGGAGAAAAGGTTACAGCAGTTACACTATCACGCTTCAAAAGCAATCCCATTCGTCCCACTGTTGGAGCTCACTGGTGGATGGCTGGCGGAGATGATACGCAGCTAATCGCGTATATGATACCCGGGGAGTTCGTCGGAACAAGCCACGGTAAGATCTACCGAAAACGTTGATGAAGACATAGCATGACCTCCCTTCTCATCTACGACATACCCGATGATGCCTTGCGCAATAAGGTGGCCGACATCTGCCTGGACTACGGCTTGGAGCGCATCCAGTATAGCGCCTTCCTGGGGGAGATTAATCACAACCGGCAGGAGGAACTCCTGCAAAAGATCAAGCGAAAAGTGGGGAAGAAAACGGCCAATGTGCAGCTCTTCCTCATCTGTGAAAAAGACCTGCGCTTAAGAAAGACGGTGATTATAGCTGGTGAATAGCACGTCCCTGGTAACGCTGCTCGCGAGCGACAGCAAACAGTATGCTGGAAAAGAGTATAATAAGCGAAAGCGGGTAAGGAGACATGCGTAAAGAAGTCAGGGATACCATGGACGGTGCCTGGTATGATTATGCCACCGCAGGAGACATGTGGCACGCTGGGCGATACAACTACGTGGCCTTTCTCTGTCAACAGGCTGTGGAAAAGATGCTCAAGGCAGCCGTCATGAGCTATAAGAGGCGTCTTTATCCTAAGGGACATAATCTCCTGGAGCTGATCCAGGAAGCGGGACTTTCTCTGCCTGAGAATTTGTTGACCACAGCTTTGCGCCTGAGTCCTCATTATTTGGTTTCGCGCTACTTGAACGCCGCCGGTGGCCGCTACTGGGAGCTTTACAACGAGTCAATCGCTTCTGAGTTGTTGGCCCAAACAAGGGGGCTTTTGGAATGGTTAAAGGGCAAAATAGAATCAAGGCCATGATCCAGCGCTATGTGAACGAGCTCGCCCGGGAGATTCAGGTAGAGAAGGTCATCCTTTACGGTTCGCACGCCCGTGGCGATTATTTCGAGGAGAGCGACATTGACCTCATCGTCATCTCCTCAGACTTTGAGCTGATTAACCCCCTGGAGCGTCTGGAGTTTTTAGCGCTTAGATGGCGCATGCCCAAGGCGGCGGAGATTTTGGGATATACCCCGGCGGAATTTCAAACCCTTTTACAGGGATTCTCCATCGTCTCAGAGGCTATAAAAGAGGGCCAGACGGTATATGAAATGGGCGCTCAGCAAAGACGGTGATCATACGTGGTGAGCAGCACATCTCTTATAACGCTGACGGTGAGCGATGTCAAACAGTATAGCTACTGCCCGAGGGTGGTCTATTTCACCTACTGCCTGCCTCTGCGCCGGCCAACTACCTATAAGATGGCGGAGGGCAAGCTGGAACACGAGCATATAGCCGAACTGGAGCAGCGCCGCAGCCTGAAAGCCTATGGTCTGGCTGAGGGCGAACGGCAATTCAATGTCAACCTCTACTCTAAGCGCTTAGAGCTGAGCGGCAAGCTGGATATGGTTATCGAGACGGCGGGCGAGGTCATCCCGGTGGACTTCAAGAACACGGGGGGCGGTGTCGGTCTAAATCATAAGTATCAGCTCACTGCCTATGCCCTGCTGGTAGAGGACCAGTGGCAGAAGCCTGTTCGGCGCGGGTTTATCTACCTTGCCCCCCAGAAGAAGGGACAGGAGGTCACTATAACTCCCAACATGAGGCTGTTCGTCAAAGCGGCCTTAGCCAAGATTCGAGATATGCTTGAGCGTGAGTCCATGCCACCTCCCACCCGGCGCTGGGCTCGCTGTGTGGACTGTGAGTTTCGCAATTTTTGCAATGATGTAGTCTAGGGCAAGCCTATGTATTTTCTTGATGAAGAAGAGAAGAGGCTCTTACTGCGCCGGATCCTGCCCCAGGCACGAGAGCGGGACATAGCCCCAGAGCTGCGGGGCTGGAACTGGGATAAGCCGCCCTTGAGCCCCATCTACGACGTCAGGCTGGGCGTTTATGAGGTGGCCAATAAATATTGCCCTACCAACCGGGATGTCTACCTGCGGCGTGTGCTGGGGGTGAAAGCACCACCCAATCGTCAGATGGTGGAGGGAAACCTTCTCCACGGGTTGCTCTGCAAGATGATCATCGCTGCTAAGAAGGCCATCTATGAACACGGGCCCGACTGTCTGTCCGCCGAAGACGGATTGCAGGCTATGCAGATGCAGGATTTTGTCCAGATCGAGGCCGAATCCCTCTCAGAGGAAGACCTGGAGGAGGTAAGGATGAAGGCGAAACAGCTCTGGGAATACGAGTACCATCGTCTCATCGCCAGAGTACAGGACGTTCTGGCTCGGCAGCCCCACATTGGTCCGGACGCTCTGGTGGCTATGGCCCTGCCGGTGACGGTAGATCAGAGGTTGAATGGTGCCTTCCTGGGACTCAGCTCTCGCCTTGCGGCTGATGCCTTCGTCTTCTCTGAATCTATGGTGGTGGATATCAAGTTTGGTTCAAAGGAGCGGTTCCATTATCTGACCACCACCGGCTATGCCCTGGTAATGGAAAGCCTCTATGAATATCCTATAAACGCGGGTTGCATCGTTTATGCGTCTTTTAGAGAGGGCAGGCTCAGGGTAGAGCGAGACTTTCACTTTATTGATGATGAGCTCAGGCAGTGGTTCATTGAAGAGAGGGATGAGCGGATGAGAATGACTCACGAGGAGATTGATCCTGGCCTGGCGGAGGGGTGCCTGCCCAGGCAAGCGGGCCGGGAATCCTGTCCCTTCTGGCGGCATTGTCATCCAGGCTAGGGCCGGAGAGACCGTCCTTCGCAAAAGGGTGTAAAGAAAGGGCATCGCCGTCGGCTGAGATAGGGCGCTTACGGCGAAGGCAGGTGGGAAAGGGAGGATTATCGATCGGGATGGAGAGCGAATTTATTTTTGGGTGATGCGACTTTCGCAAAAGGAGGCATATTTGGAGCAAAAATCTGGTTGCGGAAAATGGGGGCAAAGAGTAATATGGAGGTGAGGAAACGTAGCATTAGGAGGACTGTAGGGGGTTCCGAGGGGTGGTTGGTATACCAAAATGGTGGGCCTTATCCCCCGTAGTGGGCGGATACAATCCATCGATCCGAGGTTAGGATACTGAAAGTAAAACCAGGCGTGGCCGGGAACGAAATCTGGGCCAGATACAATCCATCGATCCGAGGTTAGGATACTGAAAGTCTACAGCGGGGATGTCCTTGTGAAGGCAATCCGCAAGATACAATCCATCGATCCGAGGTTAGGATACTGAAAGCTTCCCACCCTTCGGATTTAAGGATTAGGCAGCGTTGGATACAATCCATCGATCCGAGGTTAGGATACTGAAAGGCATACGTTTTTACAGCACTGCTGTTCCGCTGAACATAGATACAATCCATCGATCCGAGGTTAGGATACTGAAAGTATGATCCCCAGCTAGCCGGGCGTATCGAGAAGCTATGATACAATCCATCGATCCGAGGTTAGGATACTGAAAGTATTGGGCCTTATCAGGCGGATTCATCTGGTAAAACCGATACAATCCATCGATCCGAGGTTAGGATACTGAAAGGTCCAGATGGGGAGTT
>JAMCVK010000046.1:0-22910 GCA_023475225.1 Chloroflexota bacterium | reverse complement strand
CGGCGACATTGGCATCGGGATACAATCCATCGATCCGAGGTTAGGATACTGAAAGGAACTATCCATCATCATCTCCTGTTGACAAAATTAGATACAATCCATCGATCCGAGGTTAGGATACTGAAAGAGCGTGCTCGGCGAAGTAGCGATAAATATCTTCGGCATGATACAATCCGGCATGATACAATCCATCGATCCGAGGTTAGGATACTGAAAGGAACTATCCATCATCATCTCCTGTTGACAAAATTAGATACAATCCATCGATCCGAGGTTAGGATACTGAAAGGTCCAGATGGGGAGTTTGATCGGGCAGGGCGTTGGTGATACAATCCATCGATCCGAGGTTAGGATACTGAAAGAGCACTCCCAGATTAAAGGGGGGTTACAAATGATGAGATACGATCCATCGATCCGAGGTTAGGATACTGAAAGTGGGGTTGTTTCGCAGAATATGCGGAAGCCTTCTTATGATACGATCCATCGATCCGAGGTTAGGATACTGAAAGTGTTCTACTGGTATACCCTCTATGAAGGGAGCAACTTCCGATACGATCCATCGATCCGAGGTTAGGATACTGAAAGCATCAGTGGCGGTCTCACCGCCAGACGCCCCCGTTTGATACGATCCATCGATCCGAGGTTAGGATACTGAAAGATGAGGTGGCGAAGGATCACGCAGTTGTTCTGGCCGACCGATACAATCCATCGATCCGAGGTTAGGATACTGAAAGCCTGGGTCTCGCACAAACACAAGCTCCCCCTCTCCCTCGATACAATCCATCGATCCGAGGTTAGGATACTGAAAGTATTGCGAGCACATTCAAGTAGCAGGGTCAATCCGTCGATACAATCCATCGATCCGAGGTTAGGATACTGAAAGAATACCCGCCGATACAACTCGGCTGGCGGTTGTGGATCAGATACAATCCATCGATCCGAGGTTAGGATACTGAAAGCTTGTGCGGCTATTTTAGCCACACGGGAGGCCGCTTCCCGATACAATCCATCGATCCGAGGTTAGGATACTGAAAGTACTGTTTTTTGTACCTTATATCCATACCCATCACCACCACAATTACAATCCATCGATCCGAGGTTAGGATACTGAAAGTGTCCTTCTGAGAGAGCCCCATGGGCTGCCGCTTCCAATTACAATCCATCGATCCGAGGTTAGGATACTGAAAGCATTGTAGCGCCCGATCCCCGGCACTTCGGGGGTCATTACAATCCATCGATCCGAGGTTAGGATACTGAAAGAGCGTGCTCGGCGAAGTAGCGATAAATATCTTCGGCATGATACAATCCGGCATGATACAATCCATCGATCCGAGGTTAGGATACTGAAAGCGCATACCACAAACATACCACCAACCTTTTTTCAATGCCCTCCTTGGGCACCGTGGTGGCACGATGGTAAGGAACGGCACAAGGCTCGATGTCTTAACTGTGATAAGAATTCTGAACCAGCTCAAACGCAAGAGGAGGTTGAGGGGCTACGCCATTTTTGGGGCAGTTGCCGCTTCCTACTACATGGCTCCTATTTATACCGATGACATAGATGTACTGGTGTTGGCCGACACAGACCAGGAATACATATCCATTTGGCGCGAGCTATCTCAACATGCCGAAAGAACGAAGGGATTTGGATTTATAATAGCCAAAACAGAAACTCAGATTTTACCAACTTCTATTGACCCCCTGTATGAAAACGCCCTACGGAAGGCCCAACTGGTTCGGGTTGGTGGAGTTACTACTAGAATAGTTGATAGAGAGCATCTGATTCTTATGGCTCTAAAGGCTAATCGGAGCAAAGATAGGTTCAGAGCCCTGATGCTACTCGAAGAGGCCGATATGGTTTACTTGCACTCGCTTCTACAGAGGTTTGACAAAGATGGTTCCCTTGAAAAAGGGCTTAAGACGCTGCGTTAAAATTCCAACCCTAGAGGATTGGGCAAAGGCCAAAGAGCAGTTACATCTGCAAAAGACTAAACTACCTTTTATCCAGAAGTTGAGAATACTGGATAATTTGAAAAGAGATGCGATTGATTGGGAGAAAAGCCTACCGCCGGGCACTTAGACACATTTTAGCCAGGCTACCTCTCGTTCGGAAGGTGGCCATATTGGAGAAGATGCAGGCAGATGTAGCCCTGTTTCGGAGTCCATCTGCGAGAAGGAGGCGGTTACAACCTGACGATCTGAGGTCGGGATAAGGGAGCCCTACGTGCTTTTAGCAAACTGGGGCACAGCCGAAAGCCCCCTGCCAAGGTGGCTCTGTCCCCTTGGGACCCCCGTTTTTCAAAGCTCTTCCGGCCATTGTAACGAGGTCATAAACTCCCGAATCTGAGCGGTTGCCAAGTCATGGGACTGTTCGGGATATGTGAAGCGGTACTTTATGAACCACTTATCAAGAGTAAACAGGTATGTCTCCGACAGCATTGGCAGCCGTGTCCCAGCAACCACCCGTTCAAACTTGAAAGTTAGCTTCCTGCCTTTAAGCGTGCGACCCGGTTGATCTAGCAGAGCTTCATCTTCCGTCACCGAAGTTGCCCCGGGATACCACTTCAGGATCTCATTCTTCACCGCCGAGAATTCTCTCTCCTCGATAAGTGCCTTCGCTTGTGCAACTACTTTGGGCAGAGAACCTATGGAAACCACCCGCACACCGGGGTAGACGTAAACCGTCGCTACCACTGGATAGCGCGGACTCAGAAGATTGTAGCCAACGCTGACGTCTTCTTCGGACTGATCATAGCGCAAGACCTTACCTCGCTCAAAGTCCCCTATTCTCTCCGGGAACCGCATCTTCAATCCCGGATGAGTATAAGGGCCCTCGACGTTTATCTGTGACGGCTCCTGGGACGCTGGCTGTGTCGCTACGGAGGCCGGTCCTTGAGACGGCCGTTGTGCCCCCTGGCAGCCCATGAAGATAAGCGGCGGAATGAGAAGCAAGGCAAAAGCGCACTGCTCTGCCACCGACCTAGTAACACGAGCCACGTTCATAAGCAACCCCTTATTTCCGACGCCATCATATACAAATACAGTTCAGCAGAACAAGAGAAGAACTACTTGAGTACGGGCAAGCGAATTACCTAGTCAAGCAAGCCCGAATTTCCCATTCTAACCCTTGATTCAGGCGCGGCCATGCCCCTCGCCTTCTGGCGCAATTATGAGTCCCTGCCCTTCAACTGTCAAGCACCTTTTGGAACATCGCAGGCCCTTTTCAAAGTCGCGTTGTGTGGGGAAGGAGTAGGCCGTGCGTGCGCGCATAGTGCCTTGTGTCCCTGTTAAGAGCCGATTCCTGGCCCTAAACTGGCGACATGCTCCCTTGTCTCTCAGACTTTGAAAAGGCCGTGCCACGTGGTATAACTTCGCTGGAGACGGATGCATTTCTGGTATAATAGGGTGCTTGATGGGTCGAACTCGATCCTATCTATTAAGGAGGCAAGGTGACAGTATGGAAGGGGTGCGAACTATCTTATCCACGGCGCAACGGAGCGTAGTAATTGGACACGATTTACCAGTGGTGATCATCGGTGAGCGTATCAACCCCACGGGGCGCAAGAAAATGGCCGCGGCCATCTCCAATGGTGATATGCTTATGCTCAAAGAGGAAGCCAGGTCCCAGGTGGCGGCCGGAGCCCACGTCATTGATATCAACGTGGGCGTGAGTGGGATCGATGAGCCCCAGGCGATGATAGCAGCAGTAAAAGCCGTGTGTGAGGTCGTCGATGTGCCCATCTGCATCGATTCCTCCAGCCACGAGGCTAAGGAAGCTGGATTGCGCACCTTTCAGGGGAAAGCCCTGGTCAATTCGGTGACGGGGGAGGAAGAATCTCTGAGCCAGGGCCTGCCCCTCATCAAGCAATTCGGTGCGGCAGTCATCGGCCTTTGTATGGACGAGACAGGTATCCCGAATACAGCCGCTAAACGTCTTGAGGTAGCCCGGAAGATCGTCCAAAGGGCAGAGAGCCTGGGCATTCCGCGGGAGGATGTCATCATTGATCCCCTCTGCCTCACCGTTGGCGCTGATTATCTGGCCGGTAAGGTCGCTTTGGACACGATAGCGCTGGTGGTCAAGGAGCTAGGGCTTAACGTTAGCGGTGGAGTCAGCAACGTCTCCTTCGGACTGCCTGACCGCAAGCCCCTCAACGCCACTTTTTTAGCGATGACCATCGCTCGTGGGTTAAATTGTCCCATCACCGACCCCACTCAATGGGAGATTCGCCAGACGCTCCTGGCGACGGACCTGATGCTGGGGAAAGATCAGTACGCCTTGCGCTATATCACAGCCTATCGCCAGAGACAGGCGGCCCTGGAGCAAAAAGGTCTCGCGAAGGAGTGATTCAGCCTATGTCGAACCGTCCTGATATCAGCGGCCACAGGTCGAAGACTCTTATCGAGCTGGCTTGTCTCTCAGCCGGGAGGGGCTGATTCAGCCATGGCCGAAATGTTCACCGTCCTCACCCCTCAAGATGCCCTGCGGCGCCTCCTGGAGCATCTGGACAGTTGTCCCACGCCCACAGAGACGCTGCCACTTATGGAGAGTGTGGGGCGTATTCTGGCTGAGGAGATAGCCTCACCAGCAGACCTGCCCCCGTTCGCCCGCTCCAGCATGGACGGCTATGCCGTGCGCGCTCAAGATACCTTCGGGGCTTCAGAGGGCAACCCGGTCTACCTGAGTGTCGTTGGGGAGGTGATGATGGGGGAGGAGGCGACGATACCGCTTGGCCAAGACCAGGCCGTCAGGATCAGCACAGGAGGGATGCGGCCCATTGGGGCAGATGCTGTCGTCATCGTCGAGGATACCCAACTCGTTGCTGCGGATATGGTTGAGGTGAGGAGGGCCGTTGCCCCTGAGGATAACGTGGCTCAGGTTGGTGAGGATATTAGAAAAGGGGAGATTCTCCTAACCCGGGGGCACAGGTTGCGCCCCTGGGATTTGGGGGCCCTGGCCGGGGTGGGGCTAAGCCAGGTGAGGGTTTTCAGGAGGCCGCGTGTGGCCATCATCGCCACGGGAGACGAGCTGATCGAGCCGGGGAAGGAGCCACAGCCCGGTCAAATCAGCGATATCAACTCCTACACCCTGGCTGCTCTGGTCACCGAGGCGGGAGGCATCGCCCTGCGGCAAGGCATTGTTGGCGACGATTATACCACTCTGCGGGCGAAGGCTGAGTATGTCCTGGCTACAGCAGACATGCTTTTGCTTTCCGGGGGTAGCTCTGTCGGTACGCGTGATCTCACCTCTCGAGTGATGAGCGACCTGGGCGAGCCAGGCATCATCGTTCACGGCGTAGCGGTCAGGCCAGGCAAGCCGACCATCCTGGCCGTCGCCAAGGGCACGCCGATATTTGGCTTGCCCGGACAGCCTGTCTCGACTATCGTTATCTTCGATCTCTTGGTGAAGCCGGTCATCCAGCAGCTGGCCGGCTACCAGGTTCGTCTTCAAGAGCGGGTGTGGTTGCGGGCCTATATGGCCCGTAATGTCGCCTCTGCGCCGGGTCGAGAGGAATATATCAGGGTCAGATTAGAGAATAGAGACGGCGAGCTCTGGGCCGTGCCTATCCTGGGTAAGTCGAGCTCCATCTCCACCATGATTAGGGCTGATGGACTGGCCATTATCCCTCTCAATAAAGAGGGAGTAGAGATGGGGGAGGCGGTTGAAGTCAGATTACTTTAGGAAGGAATATCATCCCCCAAACCCCCTGAGGGGGTTCAAGGGAGCCCTGCGGGCTTTTTATGGGAGCTGGGGCACATCCCCAATCCCCTGCCAAGGGAGCCCTGCCCCCTTGGAACCCCCGGGGAGGTCAAGGAGGCCCTACGGGCTTTTTATGGGAGCTGGGGCACATCTGAAAGCCTCTCGTGTTCGCTGTCTTTAGGAGATAAGGGGGCGTGGGTAAGCGGAGTATCTATCTTCACCTGGTATCTTTGGAGGAAGCGCTGGATCACATCGCCAGGATCGGCGAGTCTAAGCGGCCGGCCAGCATTGCCGAGGAGGTAGCGATCGTAGACTCGCTGGGTCGGGTCACAGCCGAGCCGGTCTTTGCCGCCATTTCCTCCCCTTCTTATAACGCCGCGGCTATGGACGGTGTGGCCGTTCATTCCGCTGACACCTTTGGGGCTTCGGAGAGCGCTCCTGTGCGCCTTGAGCTGGGGCAGCAGACTGTAGCGGTGGATACGGGGGACCCGCTGCCCGCCGGCTTCGACGCCGTGATCATGATTGAAGATGTTCAACCAGTGGGCGATAAGGCCATCGAGGTCATCGCTCCAGCCTCCCCCTGGCAACATGTCCGCCCAACCGGGGAGGATATCGTGGCCACAGAACTGATCCTCCCGGAGAACCACCAAATCCGACCCATAGATATTGGGGCAATGTTGGCTGGTGGGCTGGTTAGAGTGAAGGTCTACCGCAAGCCCCGCGTAACCATCATTCCAACGGGAACAGAACTGGTTGAGGTTGGACACCCTCTGGAGCCCGGGCGGATAATTGAATCCAACTCTCATATCCTGGCTGGACTGGTGACGCTCGCTGGTGGCGTTCCCCAGCGCCTACCACCAGTGGCTGACGACTACGAAGCGATCAAAAAAGCCATTGTGGTGGCAGTGGCTGACAGCGATCTCATCATCATCAATGCTGGTTCCTCGGCTGGGCGAGAGGATTATACCCTGACTGTTGCGCGGGATATGGGGCAGGTGCTCTTTCATGGCGTACAGATCAGGCCGGGTAAGCCAGCGTTTTTGGGGCTGGTCAAAGGCAAACCGCTCTTAGGCATCCCGGGTTACCCGGTCTCGGCTGTACTGACCTTCGAGCTTTTGGCCAGGCCGCTGATCGCCCGTTGGGCAGGCATCCGCCCTCCCGCCCTGGGGCGTGTGAGGGCTCGTATGTCTCAGAAGGTCCTCTCTCCCCTCGGGGCGGAGGAGTTCTTGAGGGTAAGGTTGGGCCGGGTAGGGGAGCATCTGATCGCCACCCCGCTGGGGCGTGGTGCTGGGGCCCTGATGTCGCTGGTCAGGGCTGATGGGGTCGTACGCATCCCCAGCAATAGCGAGGGTTTGTTGGCCGGAGAAGAGGTTGAGGTAGAGCTATACAAGGCAGCGGAGGAGATCGAAAACACTATCGTGGTCCGTGGCAGCCATGATCCCTGCCTTGATATCCTGGCCAGTGAGTTGAAGCGAAGGTTCCCACAGCTGACCCTCTCTTCTGCTCACGTGGGCAGCATAGGTGGTCTGCTGTCCTTGAGGAGGGGGGAAGCCCATCTGGCTGGCATTCACCTCCTCGACGAGGAGAGTGGCGAATATAACATCCCCTATATCGAACGTTTCCTGCCTGGACGAAAGGTAGCCCTGGTCAATCTGGTCTATCGCCAGCAAGGGCTGATGGTGGCCCCAGGCAACCCCAAGCAGATTCGAGGACTGCTGGATCTGGCGAGACCGGGCGTCACCTTCATCAATCGGCAAAGGGCGGCGGGCACCAGGCTCCTCCTTGATCTCAAATTGAGGGAGATGGGCATCATCCCTGAAAGCATAACCGGTTATGAGCGCGAGGTTTATACCCATATGGCCGTAGCGGCGGCGGTAGCTGGGGGTACGTCCGATGTCGGGCTCGGTGTCCTCTCCGCAGCCAGGGCCTTGCATCTCGACTTCATCCCTATCGCTCAGGAGCGCTATGACCTGGCCATTGCTGGCGAGTATTATGAGAGCCCTGGCGTACAGAGGTTGCTGGAGGTCATCCGCTCCAAAGAATTTCAGGAAAGGGTAGCGCAGCTGGGCGGGTATGACGTTTCAGATACGGGCAAGTTGCTACTGAAGAAGGATTAATCCTTTGGACTATACTCTTTCGCTACTTTTGATTGCCGTAGGCTTTGCGGCCGGTCTTTTTGGTTCGGCCTTAGGATTAGGAGGAGGCGTTTTCGTCGTCCCCATCCTCACTTTGCTCCTTCATATCCCTATCCACACTGCGATTGGTACCAGCATCGTCGCCGTCATCGCTACCTCCAGCTCGGCGGCCAATGTGTATGTCAAGGCCCGCCTGGTGAATATCAGGCTGGGGATATTGTTGGAAATAGCCACCACCACGGGGGCCATCATTGGTGGACTCACGGCCGTTCTGGTCGATGCCCATATTCTCAGCGTGCTCTTTGGGCTTGTCCAGGTCTATGTGGCTTATGCTATGGGGATACGTAGTGCCGTAAGCGAAGAGAGCCTGGCTGAGGAGGGACCTCCTGCCGGTGTGGAAGAGATTGGTTTCTTGGGTACGGCCCTTTCCGCCTCGTATTACGACAGGGCTACCGAACAGGTTATCCGCTACCAGGCGAAATCTGTTCCTCTGGGACTGTTAGCCAGCGTGTTGGCTGGCAATCTCTCCGGGCTGCTGGGGATAGGGGGAGGCATCATTAAGGTGCCAACGATGAACCTGCTTATGGGTATCCCCTTGAAGGCGGCCACGGCCACGAGTAACTTCACTATAGGGGTTACAGCTGTAGCCAGCGCCTTCATTTATTATAGCCGAGGTCACATCCACCCCTTCATCATTGCTCCCGTCGTCGTCGGCGTCTTCCTGGGTGCCCAGGCCGGTTCTCGCCTGGCCCAGAAGGCCAGAAATGTCACTCTGAGACGCATATTTATGTTAGTGCCTCTCTTCATCGGCCTGCAAATGCTGCTCAAGGGTTTCAACCTGAATCTGGGCTTTTAACGGAGGTATCTTTTTTGGACACTGTGCCCGAGAACCCGAAGGATAGGCAATTGTATCTCTGGGTGCGCGCTACCCTCATTATTGGTGTCTTCTCCAGTCTGCTGCTGATGCTTCTGGGGCTCACTATGCTCACTGTGCGCGATCTACAGGGGGGAGAGTTTGGCATTCCCTTAGAGGGGGTCAGCGTGATCCCCGTGGAGCAAATCCTGGAACAGTCCTTGCTCCTTGAGCCGCTAGCCCTGATGAGTCTAGGCACCCTCCTACTCTTTATGACACCCATCTCCTATATCATCATCGCCGCCATAACCTTCTGGATGGAGAGAGATAGGCCTTACTTGGCCATCTCCTTGGCCGTTCTCGCTATGCTCTCCTTGAGCATCTTCCTGTCCTTCCACTGATCCATGCCACCGCCAGCCATGTCCTCAATCCTGGAGAATCTCCTGGAAACTGTCGCACATTTAATCATTATTTAATAATTAGCCTATAGACTTTTAGCATCTAGGCCTATAATAGTATTCCAGGTGTTCTTTACAGAGAGCTCCGGGATAGTGTAAGGAGGATGAGTAAAAGCGATGAAGATGGAGGCTCCAAAATCGACTGCCCTACGGCTTCGACCAGAGTGGGTCCGACGCCGTTGGTTTGTCGCCCTGGTGATAATTGCCTTGGTGGGCCTGGCGGGCTACCTTGGCTATCAGAGAATGGCGGCTCCAACCGCAGTTACAGGTCAGGTGATAACTGTGCCTGTACGGAAGGGCTCGCTGATCAGCACAGTCAGCGCTACCGGCTCCGTAGTGGCTGATAAGCAGGCCAAGCTCACCTTCACCAGTGCCAGCCGGCTCAAGGAATTGAAGGCGAAGATGGGCGATGAGGTCAAGGCTGGCCAGCCCCTGGCTGCTTTGGATACGACCCAGCTGGAGATAAATCTGGCTCAGGCCAAGGCTGCCTTACGCATCAGCCAGATCAAGCTGGAACAGACCAAGGCCCCGGAGGCCATCGCTGCGGCGCAAGCGGCTTATGATAGTGCTATGGCTAAATATAACGCCCTGGTGGCCAGCCCTACGGCGGCCGATCTCAAGGCGGCTGAACAGTCTGTAGCCAGCGCCCAGGCCAACTTGCAGAATGCAGAGGCGAATCTGGCCGAACTCAAGGCTAGCCCAAGCCCGGACGACATTCGGAAGGCTGAATTGAATCTGGAACAGGCTAAAAACAACCTTTGGGCCGTCCAGGTGAACCGTGATGGCATTAAAGGCGACCCACGTAACCCTGATTACAAGAAGGTAGCCGCTGATGCCCAGGTGGCTGCTGCTGAGACATCTGTGGCCCAGGCTCAGCTTAATCTAGAGGTCGTCAAGTCCGGCCCAAAGCCAGAGGATTTGGCCACCGCGGAGAAGAACGTTCAGAGTGCGCAGGCAGCGCTGGCAGCGGTTCAAGCCAGGCTGGATCAATTAAAAGCCGGCCCCACCGCCGCTGACCTGGCCACGGCCAAAAGTGCTATAGCCAACGCTAAGGTACAATTGGTGGAGCTGACGCAAGGCTCAGTGCCTACTGATATCGCCCTGGCTGAGGAGCAGGTCAAGCAGTCTGAAGCGGCGGTGAAGCAAGCCGAGCTAAACCTGGCTAACGCCACCATCGTTGCCCCATTTGATGGGGTGGTTGCCGCGGTGGGGGCGAACGTTGGAGAGCAGGTCTCAAGCGCAACCCCCATCGTGACCCTTGTAGACCCGAAGGCGGTGCGTGTAGATGCCACTGTTGATGAGAACGATGTAGCCAAACTCGGCTTGGGAAAATCGGCTCAGATAACCTTTGATGCCTTGCCTGGTAAGAGATTCTCAGGCAAGGTCACGGCCATCGCTCCCAGCGGCACCATGCAGCAGGGTGTGGTCACCTATCTGGTCTCCATCTCACTCGATTCCGCAGGCACAAATCTGCCAATCGGTATGACGGCCAACGTCTCTATCACGGTTGACCAACGAGACAACGTGCTTATGGTACCCAATCGGGCCATCCGCATTCAGGGGAGAGAGCGAATAGTGGAGGTGTTAGTAAACGGTCAGCCAGAGAAGCGGGCTATCCGCGTGGGGTTGAGCAATGACCAGTTCACGGAGGTGGTGGAGGGATTGAAGGAGGGCGAGGAGGTAGTGCTACCGACCACGACCACGGCACCAGTCCGGGTGCCGGGCATGGGTGGTTTCGGTGGGTTTGGTGGCTCTCCTATGCCTGTAGGACCACCACGCTAGATCCCTAGAAGCAGGAACCCTCATAATGGGGAGTGTCCGCCGAGGGCGGACCGGGGGTCATTATGAAAGAGGCTATAGAAGGAATTCGCCTGGGAGGATAAGATGATAAAGATCGACAATATAACCAAGGTTTATACTATGGGCGAGGTGAAAGTGCACGCCCTACGCGGTCTCTCTTTACAGATAGAAAAGGGGGCATTGGTCTCTATCATGGGACCTTCTGGTTCGGGCAAGTCTACATTGATGAACATCATCGGTTGCCTGGATCAGCCTACTTCAGGTACCTATGAACTCGATGGGCTTGAGACCAGCCGCCTGTCTGACGAAGAGCTGGCCGAGATTCGCAATAAGAAGATCGGCTTTGTCTTCCAGACCTTCAACCTTTTACCCCGCGCTACGGTTATCGAGCAGGTGGAGCTGCCCTTGCTCTATGGCGGTAGTGACCATCGCCGCCAGAGGGCCCAGGCAGCCCTGGAGATGGTAGGAATGGGGGACCGTTTGCATTTCAGACCGACTGAGATATCGGGGGGGCAGCAACAGCGGGTGGCTATAGCGCGTGCTCTGGTGACCGACCCCCGCATCATCCTAGCCGATGAGCCGACAGGCAATCTGGATACGCGGGCCAGCGAGGAGATCATGGACATCCTCCAGCGGCTTAATAGAAAACATAGCATAACTATAGTCATCGTCACCCACGAGCCGGATATTGCCCTGCACACGCAACGGATAATCCATATCAGAGATGGACTGCTAACAAGCGATGAACTTGTCCCCAAACCGACTTCAGCTGAGCAAATACTGCAAAGCCTGCCCTCCCCGAACGGTTGGGAGAAGGTAAACAGTGGGCTGATCGCCCGGAGGTGAGTAGATGAACCTAGTGCAAAGCCTGCGCGTTGCTCTGCGGGCATTGACGGCCAACAAGTTGCGCTCGGCCCTGACTATGTTAGGGATGATCATCGGGGTGGGGGCGGTTATCGCATTGATGTCCGTCGGGAGGGGGGCGCAGGCCTCGATTGATGCCCGCATCAAAGGGATGGGTACCAATCTCCTATTCGTCACCCCCGGGGCCATCCAGGAGGGAGGGGTAAGGATGGGCGCTGGTACTGCCCCCACGTTGACCCTGGAAGACGCTGAGGCCATCGCTAACCCGGCCAATGCCCCGGCCGTGGCTATGGTGGCACCGGAGAGTACTATCTTTGGCCAGGTCGTGGCCGGTTCCCAAAACGTGCGGACGCGCATCGTGGGCGTCACCCCCGAATATCAACAAGTGCGTAATTTCTATCCGGCGGTGGGGGAGTTTATCAGTAAGCAAAACATAGAGGCTCGCTCTCTGGTGGCCGTGCTGGGCAGCTACGTAGCTCAAGGGTTGTTTGGCGACATGGACCCCGTCGGTCAAAGCATCAAGATCAACATGGTCACCTTTCGCGTCATCGGAGTGATGGAGAGCAAGGGCGCTCAGGCCATGGGCAATCAGGATGATATCGTCTTTATACCCATCACCACCATGCAGCAACGTCTTATGCATCAGCGCACTGTGCGGGGTGGACATAATGTCTCCATGATCAACGTGCAGGTGGCCAATGAAAATCTGATGAAGGAGGCCACCGAGGAGATTGGGTCCATTCTGCGTGAGCGTCATCGGGTAGCACAGGATGACTTCACCATCAGGAGCCAGGAGGATATGCTGGCTATGGCCGGCCAGGTGACGGGGATAATGACCCTGCTCCTGGGCAGCATCGCGGGCATTTCACTGGTGGTGGGTGGCATTGGCATCATGAATATCATGCTGGTCTCGGTGACGGAGCGGACGCGAGAGATAGGCATTCGCAAGGCCGTAGGGGCTAAGCGCCGGGATATCCTCAGCCAATTCCTTATCGAGGCGATAGTCGTCAGCCTGGTCGGTGGAGGTATAGGTATACTCCTGGGAATAGGATTAGCTCAACTCATCTCCCGATTTAGCCTCGGGGGGCAGTCCATTCCAACCCTGGTCTCTGCTGACGCCGTTATGTTGGCCTTCGGGGTCTCAGCGGTCGTGGGGCTCTTCTTCGGCATTTACCCAGCCAGTCGGGCGGCCCGTCTGAACCCCATTGAGGCCCTGCGCTATGAGTAGGTGCTGGGGAGTAACAAGCGGGGCAGGGACAAGCCCTGCCCCTACATGCTTCATTCCCCCCGCTCCCGTCCTCCGAAGGAGGACGGGAGCGGGGGGCAGGTGGTGAGGGTGCTTTACCCTAAGGGGAGGTCAAGGAGGGAGCACCCTCCTTGGAGGGTTCTAGGGCTCCGCCCTAGCTATCCCCCTCACCCGTGGGAGAAAGGGGGAGGTCAAGGAGGGAGCACCCTCCTTGGAGAGTGCTAGGGACCTGCCCTAGTTATCCCCCTCACCCGTGGGAGAAAGGGGGAGGTCAAGGAGGGAGCACCCTCCTTGGAGGGTTCTAGGGCTCCGCCCTAGTTATCCCCCTCACCCGTGGGAGAAAGGGGGAGGTCAAGGAGGGAGCACCCTCCTTGGAGGGTTCTAGGGCTCCGCCCTAGCTATCCCCCCTCTCCCGCGCAGCGGGAGAGGGGGCCAGGGGGTGAGGGTGACCTCAAGAGTAACGGTCCTGGTCGTCGATGATGAGCGGAATATCGTCCAGCTGATCAAGTTATACCTCTCCAAGGAGGGATATCAGGTGGAGACGGCTTATGATGGCCAAGAGGCCTTAACCAAATGCCGGACGGGCAAGCCCAGTCTGGTGTTACTTGACTTGATGATGCCTGGACTAGACGGGTGGGAGGTATGTCGTCAGCTGCGTAGGGAGAGCGATATCCCCATAATCATTCTTACGGCCAGAAACGATGATGTGGATAAGATCGTCGGTCTCGAGCTGGGGGCTGACGATTACCTAACTAAGCCTTTCAACCCCAGAGAGTTGGTGGCCAGGGTGAAGGCAGTCTTGCGCCGTTACCAGGTTGGTGTCAAACCGACCAGGGTCCTCGAGCTGGGCAACCTGCGCATAGACCCGGAACGGCGGGAGGCGACGGTAGAGGGCAAGCCGCTGAACCTGCGGGCTAAGGAGTTCGATCTCCT
Source organism: Chloroflexota bacterium (assembly GCA_023475225.1). NCBI lineage: Bacteria > Bacillati > Chloroflexota > Chloroflexota bacterium. The sequence continues at coordinate 8,923 of JAMCVK010000046.1, read as the reverse complement.
GGCCACCTTCGCCCGCAACGTGGGCATCGTTCTCAGTCGTGAAAGGCTGCTGGACCTGATCTGGGGCTACGACTACGAGGGTGATCTGCGCACCATCGACGTCCATATCACCTGGCTTAGGGAGAAGCTGGTCGGCAGCACGGTGCAGATTCAGACGGTATGGGGCATTGGCTATAAGCTGATACCCAGCGCTACTGAGAAGGAGTAACGTGGTCCTGCGCAGCCTGCGCTCAAGATTGATCGTCTCTTACATTCTCATTATTTTCCTGTGTCTTTTCCTAGCCGGCTCAGCTTTCCTTTACCTTCTTAGGGATTACCAGCAGCAACTGGCTCTTAACCGTCTGGCTGACCTGTCTTTACCGGTTTCCTGGCAGATACGCATCCTCGAGAGAGGTGGCGTTCCCCCTGCACAGATATCCTCTTTCCTGCAAGAGCAAGCAGCGGTGATGAATGTTCGTATCTTATTGATGGATGCCCAAGGGCTGGTCGTAGAGGACACACAAGGTGACCTTAAGGGTCGCACCATCTCGATTCCCCACGGTGACATATTGCGTCTTCACCCCAGGACCTTTTGGACCACATATCAGGAGGGCAGCGGACAGAGCTTTCTCCTTGTGACTGTAGCGACGCAACCTGTGTCTCCCTTCAATGAACGTTTCGTGAGCCGCAGCCCAGCCTACTCGGTGGTTTTGGCTGTTCCCCAGCAGAGCGTCTCCTCGGCCTGGTTGGAGCTGGCCCCTAGTCTCTCTCTGGCCGCCCTCGTCTCGCTGGCTATCTCCATCGTCATCGCTTGGCTCCTCTCTCGCTCCATCGCTGGCCCCGTAGTCGAGGTGACACGGGCCTCTGAGGAGATGGCCAAGGGCAATTATCAGCAGTCTATATCTGTACGTGGCAGCAGCGAGATAAGGCGCTTGGCCACGGCCTTCAACGCCATGGCTCAACAGGTGAACGTTTCCCATCGCACCCTGCGTGATTTCCTGGCTAACATATCCCATGGATTGAAAACGCCCCTCACCTCCATCCAGGGTTTCTCTCAGGCGATGGTTGATGGGGCGCTAAATGAACCTGAGGGATACGCTGAGGCAGGGCGGATTATTAACGAGGAGGCCAACCGTATGGGCTGCCTGGTGGATGATCTGCTAAACCTTTCCAAACTGGAAGCTGGGCAGCTTCCTCTCGAAAAGCATAGTCTTGACCTGGCCGAGCTACTACGGGCCTGTATCAGACGGGTAGAGCGGCGTGCCGGAGAGTCGAGTATTGAGCTGGTTTCACAGCTGCCATCTCTGCCCTCGTTTGAGGGTGATGAGCGTTGGTTAGAACAAGCCTTTGACAACCTTTTGGATAATGCCTTGCGGCATACGCCACAGGGTGGGCGCATCACTGTAACCTTAGGTGAGAGAACCAAAGACGAGAGAGGGAGGATGCAGAAGGCTTCTGGCTCCTCTTCACCTTCATCTGTTCTCTGTGTTTCCGTGCACAATACTGGTTCCTACATTTCAGCTAAGGACCTGCCTCATATCTTTGAGCGCTTCTACCAGGTGGACGAGTCACGAGCCCGAGCTGGCGGAGGCAGTGGTTTGGGCTTAGCCATCGTCAAAGAGGTCATCGAGGCGCACGGTGGAATGGTGGAAGCCAAGAGCGATCCAAAGAGCGGCGTCGAACTGCTGGTTACCCTTCCTTTAGGCCAGACGACCGTTTAGTGAGGGGACAAAAAGACCTTACTGGCGCCGCTCTGCGGGCCAGGGAGCAGCCTGGTCCTGTCCCTTCGGATGATGCAGGGATCCCCCCTGTGCGTGCCAGCGCAGGAGCCAATAGAGACTGATCAGAGCAAAGCCGGCCACGCTCACCTCGGCCATTACAGGACCGGCGTGCTGGAGGGTCAGCGGGGCGACGAAGTCCACCAAGCTGTGGTAGGCGATGGCTCCCCCTAGCCACCAGCGACTCTGTCGCAGGAAGACTTGCAGGACCATCACGGCCAGTGAAATCTGGATGATCATCGCCCCGGCTCGCTCGAAGGCCCCCAATAGGGGCATCCACCACTCCAATTTGGCGAAGGTCTCCTGGGCTTGTCTTATCTGCTCCATCTGCGCCGGAGGCAGTTGAGTTGCATCTAGACTGGATATAGCGATGTAATTCACCAAGGTGATCGAAGCCAACACGCTCCCCAGCAGGACAGACTCCAGCCCGCCGTGCCCGATACCATACATCAGGGCATTTCGCCAGGATTTTTCCTTCTTTATTAGATATATGTAGCCGAGGTAGCGGCCGATCTCCTCAAACAGCCCTGCTGTGGCGGCCAGGATGGCCAGCCAGATGAGGGGAAGGAGAGGTGAACTCTGAATGAGTGGCCCCAGCAGAGACTGGGCCAGGAGCACGCCGGGGATGCGCGTGATCACCTGGGAGAGGAAGAAGACCAAGGCCCCATAGCCTAGAAATCGCCAGGGCACATTATAGCGTCGGCGCACCAGCAGGGCCAGGGCTACAGGCAGGGCGAGGTCGAACACCGCGGCCAGGCCATAGCTAGCAGCGAGCAGAGGATTCATCATCTTCTATGTAAACGGGGGATACGAATGAGGTCCCAAAGGACGCGCAGGGCGTGTGCGGGGCTGAGACGCATTCGAGAGCCACCGGCGTTCGTCCAGCTTACGGGGACCTCGCTGATGCGATAACCGGACTTTTGAGCCAGGTAAAGGATCTCCACATCAAAGATGATGCTCTGGAGAAGCGACTCGGCGAAAAGGTGGTGGGCTACCTCTCGGCGAAAGCACTTGAACCCGGATTGACTGTCGGCGATGCCCGGCAGGATAAGGCGCGCCGCCAGAAAATGAAAGAGTCGTCCCAGGAGACGGCGATAGAGGGGTTGCGAGGCGCGCATATCGGTACCATCGGGCTGCACCCGCGAGCCGATAACGACGTCGCAGCCGTTTTCCATCTTCGCCAATAGCTTCGCCACCTCTTCAATGGGGGTAGATAGGTCAGCATCGGTGAAGAGGATGTACCGACCGTTGGAGTGGAGGACGGCCCGCCTGATGCCGGCCCCTTTACCCTGGTTAGTTGGTGAGACGAGGAGTTTTATCCTGGGAGAGGCAAACGAGGTTACCACGGCGGCCGTGTTGTCCCTTGAGCCATCATCGTTGATGACGATTTCATAGGGGTAGCCTTGCCTATCGAGGTAGGATACGATGCGCTGTAGGCTTGGTCCGATGCGCCTCTCCTCGTTGTAAGCGGAGATAGCCACAGATAGGTAGGGTTTCTCAACCTGGCTGGTCATTTATAGCTCTCTTCTTGCCGTCGCCCGATCACCTGAATCTTAGCGCGGCGATGTTTCCAGAGGACTGCGCGCTTGATTGCGCCTAAAAATCTGGGAGAAGGATAGGGCATCAAACGGTGGTTGTCAAATGTAGTTTTGGTGGATGACGGTGGGGGCGGTTGGCCAACCGCCCCCACCGTTTGCTCAAGGACAGGTGAGACGCCTGTGCCCCCATCTTACTTGGCGTACTTTTTCAACTCGGCATCGATCTTGGCTGCTGCTGTTTTGATCGTTCTCTCCACCGGCATCCCCTTAGCGATGTCGGCCAATGCCTCCATAGTCAGCGTTCCATACTCAGTATAGCCGGGCGTCACCGGGCGAGGTTGCCCCCACTTGACCAGCTCCAAATAGGAGATGTTCAGTGGGAAGGACTGATACTCCGGTATCAGGGCAAACATCGACTTGCGCGCCGGCAGGGTCTGGAGCCATTCGCGCATCTTAGGGCCCATCTCCTTGCTGGTCAGAAACTTGACGAACTCCTTGGCCTCCTTCTGGCGCTTGCTGCCGGTGGTGACCACGTACAGGAAGGTACCGGTATGGGTGATAGGGGTCTTGAAATAGGGCAAGGGTGTGATCGACCACTTCAGGTCCGGATACTGCGCAAAGGTAGCGCGCTGGATCTCAGGGGCAAGGAAGGTGGCCGCCTTGCCGGTCTGGAAGGCATCAGGGATCAACGCCTGAGGGGAGAGCTTCCACTTGTTGAAGAAATCGGACATGAACTGGAAGGCCTCCAGCGCCTGCGGCGTGTCAATGTAGCCGGTCACCTTGGTGCCCTCCGGGTTCATCCCCAGAAAGGTGGGCGTGCCCGGCTTATCGTTGGAACGAACCATGGGTATCCAGTCATAGTCCGACGTCATGCTGCGCGTCACCAACCCCCAGACCTTGGGGACGCCATCGGGAGGGAGAGGACCGACGACCTTGCGCAGGGCCTCAGCGAACTGGGGCCAGGTCCAGGCCTCCTCCAAGGTCTTCGGTGGCTTGATGCCCGCCTCATCAAACATCTTGGTGTTGTAGAAGATGAGGATGGATGACTGGATGTACGGCCCACCATAGATTTTGCCCTGCCAAGAGGCCGCTTTCAGCGAAGCCTCGACGAAGTCTGCCATATCCTCCTTGGTGTAGATGTCGTCCAGGGGGATGATGGAGCTGTGGTAGGCATAGCCTACGACGTTCGGCTCAGCCGCTTCGATCACATCGTGGGGCTCGCCCGAGGCCAAGGAGACAGCGATCTTGCGGAAGAACTCGGCGTAAGGCACCGTCTCGTACTCTACTTTAATGTTGGGATGTTTTTCCTCGAACAGCTTGATGGCGGCCTTATAGGCGGTAGGCCTTGGCTCTCCCGCCGGACCCAGGAAGCGGATGGTAACGGGCGCTGGTGGCTTGGTGGGCGTTGGTGGCACTGGCGTCGGAGTGGCCACAGCCATCGGCGTCGGCGTCGCCGGCGGTGGGGCAGGCGCCTTGGTCGGCGTCGGCGTTGGGGCAGCGGCCGGGACACAGGCACTGGCGACGAAACTGAGCAACAGAACGACAACAATCGGCAGCAAAAACCGCCTTTTCACTGTAGGTCTCCTTTCACAGCACTAAAACACCACACTTAGAACGACAACTATCGGCACCGCTGGTTTTTTGTTCATCACCTCCTTTCCTGAGAACCTCGCTTCATTCGGACTGAAGTAGGGAAGGGGAGAGGTGACGCTTTTGGTGGCGTTCCTTTATTCCATCCCATTCAGCCAGTAGCCGCACCGCCTCGCAAGCAGCCTGACAGGCCTTATCCAGATTTCCATCCGTCGGCTTTCTCACCTGGGTGATGCGGTTGGAGCCGATGACACAGATGCAGCCAGCCCTCAGTCCGAAGAGGTTAGCCAACACAAAGAGGGTAGCAGCTTCCATCTCAAAGTTAGCGATCTTGGCCATACTCAGGTCTTCGATGACATGGTCAAGCCTTGAGGGCCAATACCCACCATAGATAGGATTGGCCTCACCGGCGTAGAAGGAGTCGACGCTGGCCGTTAGTCCCACGTGATAATTGAATCCCAGGCGTTCACAGGCCTCGATGAGGGCCAGGACGACCTCGTAGCTGGCCACAGCGGGGTATTCATCACCGATGTAGGCACGGGGTGCGCCGGTCAAGCGCATCGCTCCGGTGTGGATGACCAGGTCGCCGGGCTCAATGTGCTTCTGCAAGCCACCGGCCGTACCCACCCGGATGAAGGTGTCTACACCGACGTTAGCCAGTTCCACCACGGTGATATCGGTGGAGGGACCGCCGACGCCGGTGGAACAAGCAGCGATATCTACCCCTTTATACTTTCCCCTGGCCACACGAAATTCACGGTGATATTTGACCTCCTCGTATTCGTCCCAAAACTTGCCGATGCGCGGCACACGTCCGGGGTCACCTGGGGTCAGGGCGTAGCGGGGTAGATCGCCCTTCTTGACCAGCAAATGCATCTGCTGGCCAAAGTCACTCAGCGGCGTGAATTCCGGTTTTGGTCTCATTGATGAACCTCCTTAAGAATTTTTATTGGCCCTCACCCCCTGGCCCCCTCTCCCGCTTTGCGGGAGAGGGGGGAGTTGGGGGGGCTAGGGCGGAGCCCTAGGACCCTCCAAGGAGGGAGCACCCTCCTTGACCTCCCCTGTGGGAGAGGGTGATTGGGTTCAGGCTGTATTCTGCTTCGCTCCCCGTAGTGGGGCTGTACCCTCACCCCCTGGCCCCCCCGTCCTTCTCTGAAGGGGGGATGAAGGCCGGGGTGTCCTTCGGAGAAGGATAGAACCCTCCTACCTGGCGTACTTCTTCAACTCCGCATCCATCTTGTCCATCATCGTTTTGACCGTCCGCTCCACTGGCAGCCCCTTGATGATGTCGGCCACGCCTCCCTCAAATAGCGCGGCGTAGGCCGTGTAGCCAGGGGTCGTTGGGGGAGGCTGACCCCACTTAGTCATCTCCAGAAAGGAGAGGTTCAGTGGAAAGGACTGATACTCCGGTATCTGAGCGAAAGTGGACTTGCGGGCCGGTGGCATTTGGGTCAGTTTGTACCAGGGCAGCGACATCTCCTTGCTGGTCATGAACTTGACGAATTCCTTGGCCTCCTTCTGGTGCTTGCTGCCAGCCGTGACCACGTACATGAAGCTGCCCGTATGGGTGATGGGGGTCTTGAAATAGGGTAAGGGCGTGAGCGACCATTTTATGTCCGGATACTTTTTCAAGACAACGACCCCGTCCTCGGGGCGCAAACAGGTAGCCGCCTTGCCCGTCTCAAAGGCCAGGGGGACATCCGCCTGAGGGGAGAGCTTCCACTTGTTGAAGAAGTCGGACATGAACTGGAAGGCCTCCAGCGCCTGGGGCGTGTCGAGGTAACCGCTCGCCTTGGAACCGTCGGGGCTCACCGCCGTGAAGGTGGGCCCACCTGGCTTATCGTTGGAGCGGATCAGTGGTAGCCAGTCGTAGATCGTTCCGATGCTGCGTGTCACCAACCCCCAGACCTTGGGGACGCCATCGGGAGGGAGAGGACCGACGACCTTGCGCAGGGCCTCAGCGAACTGGGGCCAGGTCCAGGCGTCCTCCAAGGTCTTCGGTGGCTTGATGCCCGCCTCATCAAACATCTTGGTGTTGTAGAAGATGAGGATGGACGACTGCATGAATGGCCCGGCATAGAGCTTACCTTGGTAGGTGGCCTGCTTCACCGAGGACTCGACGAAGTCATCCCTGTCCTCCTTGGTATAGATGTCATCCAGGGGAGCCAGGGAGCCGGCGTAGGCGTAGCTCAGGACGAATGGGCCACCGGGCCACATGACATCGTGAGGCTCGCCCGAGCCCAGGGAGACGGCGATCGTGCGGAAGAGCTCCTTGAAGGCGACCATATGGAGGTCAACCTTGATGTTCGGATGCTTCTCCTCGAACATCTTAATGGCTACGGGGAGAGCTGAGGCGTACGGCTCACCGCCGGGGGTGAGGAGCCTGATAGTGACCGGAGGTGCGGGTGGCTTGGTGGGCGTTGGTGGCACCGGCGTGGGGGTGGCTACGGCCACAGCAGTCGGTGTCGTCGGTGGGGCAGCTGCCTTGGTCGGCGTCGGTGTTGGGGCAGCGGCCGGGGCACAGGCGCTGGCGACGAAGCTGAGCAGCAGAACGACGATTATCGGCAGCCAAAACTGTCTTTTCACGGAAAGTCTCCTTTCACAAAACTAAAACACGGCGCATAGGTCGAAGACTCCTTGAGTCCTTCGAAGAAGGACTCTTCGAGATGCGAACAATCATCGGCGTCTATAGCTTATTCATCACCTCCTTCTCAAGGTCGAAGACTCTTCGAGGAGACATTTCTGGACAACTCGAAGAGTCTTCGACTTCATTGCCTTACTCACTGTGAAAGGCGTTGCTGATGATATTGCCCTCCGACTGAGCCGGGGCTGGGATGCCCAACAGGTGGGCGATGGTGGGGGTCACGTCCACCGTCCAGGGTGGCACAGGCAGGCGATAGCCTCGCTTTGTCCCCGGCCCAGCCATCACCAGGATGGCCTGCACCGAACATCCACTGTACTTGGCTGTGGGCAGGTAGCAATGATGGACGCCTTGCAAATAGGCCCCGTGGGGGTACCATATCCCTTGCTGAATGGTCTCAAATCCAGTCTCGGGGATGAGGGCTGGATCAAAGGGGCCAACCGAATGTACGGCACCGTTGGCGTATTTCGGCACGAGGTAGTAGACGATGTCGCCGACCCTGTCTCCCCACTGTCCCAGGAAGGTGGCCTCCTCCGTGCGCAAGGCCAGCGCCACCGGGCACTCGCCCGTCTCCGGGTCCCGCATCGAGTAAAGGGCCTTTATGGCCTCGGTGCGCACCTGTTCATACTCCTTCCCAGGCTCCACGATGCCCTGGGGGTCCCGTCCCTTGAGGTTCACCCAGATGTTCTGGGCCAGGGGATGGTCACCGAGTACCACCTTGCTCTTCGCCCAATCCAGCACCAGTTGTCCATTTTTCTCCTTGTAAACGAGCAGCCCGGCTTCGACGAGGGGCTTCCCCGCCCAGACCATCTTCACTGCCGGTATGGCTCCGTGGTCGGAGAGGACCACTTTTAGCGTCTCTTCATCAGCGCAGCTACCCAATATCTCCCCCACCATCTGGTCCAGCACCTTGTACTCCTGGCGAAACCTCTCCCAGGCCTCCTCCGCCCGCTGGAGATCATAAAGGGCCCAATCAGGACAGAGCTCGTTCTGAATCTCATGGTAGAGGCTGTCAGGGGCGTGAATCTGGACAATGAGGAGGTCCCAGGGATGCTTCTGGGCCAGATAACGCGTCATCGCTGCTATCCCCGCCGCCTGATGGGGGATCGACGTGGGCTCATATACCGGACAGATGACCGGCACCTTCTGGGTCAGCTCCTCCTCTTCCCCTGCCCGCTCACCACTCTCCAGGGCCAGCATCTCCTCAATCAACTCCTCCCCTACCCCCTCCGGATAGGCCCAGCCCTCGGAATTAAAGATCACCGTCCGCTGTAGGCTCACCCTCCTCCCATCCGACGATAACTCCTCCAGATGTATCTTGAACTTGCCCAGCACCGGCGCATAGGGCGTCTCAAAGTCAGCACGAAGCCACCCGCTCCACTCCCCCACCTTGAGAA
>JAMCVK010000045.1 GCA_023475225.1 Chloroflexota bacterium | reverse complement strand
CTCAGCGAAGAGATGGGCAAAGGGATGCAGTACTATCGACCCCACCTTTAGCTGTCGGGCCAGAGTGGTGATCTCCTGTGCCGCTCTCTCCGCCGTGCGTTCCGCCCTGTCCTCATCAGACCTCTCGACACTGGACAGAACGACGAGGGCTTCGTCTACCCTCGTTTCCGGTTGCCGGAGTTCCTCTACCACTTTGGAGCGGCCTTTCTCAGTGATTTTACAATAGAAGTAGTCAACATGCAACATCAATATGCGCACCGGATGAGGCCTCCTTCAGGGGTAATCCGCCGGATTGAGCAGATTTATCTCTAGAAGGCTCCCATGACATGGTCATAATCTTGCATTATGAAATCGACCAGTTGAGCATAATCGGCCGGGAGGGTTTGGGATAGTGCATCCTCTCTCTTGTAGCCGCGCATTTCCAGATCTTCCTGGAGGTAAAAACAGGTGATACCGTCGCTGATGGACGGCTCTAACATGCCTTTCGCCTCCAGGTTTTGCTCGGCCAAGGCGCAATATACGCCATCCTGCAGAAGGAAGAGGCCTATCTTGCCTCCCTGTTTATGAAGCGTATGAGCGAGCTGGAGAACAGTGTGCGCATTTTGAGTGTTGGGTGGGCTGGAGATAAGTAAAAGCGTTGATGCCACTTTGATCCTCCTTAAATAATTAATAGATCAATACAGCCTCAACCTGGGCGAGCAGGTGGCCTGTCTCCTCAGCGTCGATGACCTGCACTCCGGGAACCAGGTCAGCCGATCTGAGACCCCTCGCCATCAGCGAGGGCCCATGGGCATAGATCCTGGCCCGATTCTCTGTTCCATCTGGCAGCGTCGTGCTTAGCTTAAGAGTCTGCGCCAGCGCTTCTGAGAGCGATAACCAGCCGGTTTCTTCGCTGTGTTGTCCCGCCTTAGCGGCGTACACGCCATCGTCGATCAGGATGGCCGTGGTCTTCAATCCGTAGGTTACCCCACCATTGATGTGTCGTACGGCCTCGGCGGCGTGGATAGTGCCATAAGGGCTGCGTCTGAGGAGCACGCAGAAAGATTTTGCCATTTTTGACCTCCAGTGCTTGAGATTCAAAAGCCTAAACTGAGAAGGACATCGCTTGTCTCAATAAGGTTACATAGATTTTTAAGGGAGCTAGGGTCGGCATCGGCGAGCAGTTGCCCCTGCTTAATGCCTCGAAAATGGAGACAAGTTCCACAAAGGTCTACCTTAAGTCCTTTGCTGATCAGACGATCGAAGCCCTGTTGAGCATCGGGCAGTCCTTTGGGTCGCTGGTCCACAACAAAGTTGTGAACGCCGTCAGCCGAAGCGAAGAGGTTCACCTTATAACCCTTGTCCAGGGCTGCTTCAGCCAGCCTCGTGGCTGTGTAGGTGTTCTCGAAGGTATATGGTGTTGTGGAGAGAAAGATGGTTAACGATTTTTTAGGATTCATTTCGCCTCCTTGTGTGGTCAGTCCGCTGCTGAACCATGGGGATAACCTGATCATGAGCGGTTTTTGAATTCGTCATATTATATCATATATTCATATATTTTCATATATGGTTTAAATATTGAATGAAGAGGATCGTTGGGCTGGGAGTAATGGGGGTATCGCTTCTTCAGGGTTGAAGGTCTCGGGATAGCTCTAGGCTATGAGCCAACTGTTCGGTGAGCACCTCTCGCATGAGGTCGCAGGCCTGGATGATCTTAGGGCTAGCCAGACGGTAGTAAATTTTGGTGCCTTCGCGGCGGGTGAGGACGATGCCGCGATGGCGCAGAATGGTGAGGTGTTGGGAAACGGTAGCCTGGCGAAGTCCCAGGCTTGCAGCGAGCTCGTTCACGGACCTTTCGCCCTCGCGCAGTTCGTTTATAATGCGTAGCCGTTTGGGCTCGGCCATAGTTTGGCACACCTGGGCGTGCCGTTCGTATATTTCGGTGATGGTGTCCCTGTCCAATTGTCAACTCTATAAATATATTCATATACTTTATACAAGGGTCGGGATTGATCTGTCAATGCTTTGGTGAAGTGCTCTCATCCCCCTGGCCGCCTTCTCTCGCTTCGATTTCTTGACTTTGCCGCACATCGTCGCCTAAAATGCGGGAAAGCATGCCGAGCACGAAGGAAGTCGGCCCGTATCCTGGTGCGCTATGCCGTGCTCCCTCTCGCTAATCTCCTCCTCGGCCTTGCCAGGTGTCTGACTTAAGCTTCAGGCGGATGCCGCACTGACGATCCAGTGAGAGTCGGGTAGTCAGGCAAGAAAACGGAAAAGGCCAAGGGTGAGGGCAACCTCTTGTAGGTTCGAGCCCCATCTGCGGTACCCGTGATCCTCCCCGCACAGCCCAACGGTAGGGGGGGCATCAACTGCTTGATTTGAGGTTCGAATCCTGGGCGGGGAGCACTTTTTGTATCTGAAGCACCGGGCTAACGGCGGAGAGCGCGACTTTGGTATTAAGCTAATGGTGCTGTGATGTGGAACGTAAGAGGACGGAAGAGGCTGACGATACACGATGACCCGCCACTTGTGGTGGCACGTCAGGAGTTTCTCTCGTGGCTGGCGGAAGTGCCTGAGCCTCCCCAGACTGCTTGGAGACAAAGGCTTGAAAGCGACTTGGATCATCCCCACCTGTCTGTGCGGCTTGAGCTATACCTTCATCACTATTTCAAAAGCGAATGCTGGGCTGTCGACATTGAACCGGAAATGCCTAGAAGCCCGAACAAGCCTGATTTCAGGGTCATGCGTGGCACAGATACGATCTTTGTGGAAGCGAAGGCAATCCTTGACGAGCAGCTCATCACACGAGAGACGCAGAGATTGAGGCAGGTGGCCGATAATCTGGGTGGCAAGTTATCAAGAGACGTCATCATCAAGCCGCTATCTGACTTACCGCCGAGTCTCCCTGCCGGAAGAATCAAGGCTCAAATTGAACAACGTGCAAAGACCCAGGTAGACGAGGTTTTGGAGTTTGACCTCTCGGACATGCACCAGGGTACGCCATATTCGCTCAAAATCATAATCCTTACCAGAGCTTCTGACTCTCCCGAACCGGGAGAGGTTGTCGGGATCATCTCAGGCGTTCGAAAACTCGCTATCGGCAAGCGGATTCGTGATGCCCTCGAACAAAAAGCAGGCAAGTACGGCTCCATCGATATGCCCTTTTTTATAGCTGTCTATGGGAATCTACAGTTCCCGATTCGGACCAGGCACGAGCTTGATGCTCTCTTCGGGGACAAGGAATTGCTATGCCCTACCACGGGAATGGGTGCGGTCACTGTGAGGCGAAAGCCCAACGGGTTTTTCACCTCTGTGCGGGAAGGGAAACGCCGTCACGAGCAAGTGTCAGCAGTGCTCTTTTATCGGTTCAAGTGGCTGAACAACGGGCACGAGCACCGGATGCACATCTACCACAACCCCTTTGCCCTGATGCCACTAACCCCGGACTTGTTTCCTGGGGTTCCCCAGATGGTGCTAAATGATGGCGGAACCATGAAGTGGATAAACGGTGAACCTGAATGATGCCAACTGCTAGGCTAGTGGCAGGGCCTCTTACCCATGACGCCTTAGTGTTCGAATGAGGCGAACCTTCATTTTGTCCCACAGTAGCGCGCTCTGCGCCGTTAGCCCAAGGGCTTTTTGCAACTTAGGCTGCCAATGTCACTGGTCGCTCCTATCTATGCTATAATCCCAGGGTGAGGCTCCTATAGCATGTCTAAGCTGCCCCAGGTAAAAGGTGACAGGCTGGTAAGCGCCCTCAGAAAAGCGGGCTGGTATGTTGACCACACTCGTGGCGGCCATGTTATTATGAGACATGAAGATAGACCCGGCGTCAAAATAATCATACCTGTCCATCGAAAACCGGTGAAGCCGGGGACTTTGAGTAACATCTTGAAAAAGGCAGAACTTTCAGCAGAGGAGATAAAGAGGCTTCTCTAGGAGGCTGAGTATGTTGAAGTATACCATAATCCTGGTGCCTGAAGAGGAAGGTGGTTATTCTGTGGAAGTGCCTGCTCTTCCCGGATGCTATACTCAAGGAGAGACTAGGGAAGAGGCTATTTCTATGGCTAGGGAGGCAATTGAGCTGTACTTGGAATCCTGCAAAGCTCATAACGAGCCTATGCCAGAAGAATCCGGGGTTGAGTCTTTGATTGTTGAAATCAAGGAGCCAGTGGCATAGACACCTTGCTTTGAAGTTCTTGGGTAGGCATGACCTTTATATGAATATGATGCCTCAAGCCTTTGCTGAGGTAGATTTTCACCCTATCCCACAGCAGCGCGCTCGGCACCGTTAGCTGGCAACATACCGTCTATCAGGCTCCCAAATAAGATCTGCTATAATAGGCATTAAAAACAAGAGGGTAAGGTGAGTTATGGTTCATCAATTTAAGATAGTGGTGGAGAAGACCCCCGATGGATATGTGGCATATCCCCTGGGCTTAAAGGGTGTTGTAGTGGGGCAGGGGAATACGTACGAGCAAGCCTTGTCAGACGTAAAGTCAGCCATCCGGTTTCATATTGAGACCTTTGGCAGTGAAATGCTTGAGTTGGAGCCACCGGTTCTGGAGGCTTTTATCGCGGAGACGGGGGTAAATGTTTGACTCAGAAATTTCCTGTCGATGCGCCAAAGTCTCGAGTCATAAAGGCGTTCGAGATTCTGGACTTCAAGCTGGTTAGGGAAAGCGAACATATTGCCATGGTACGCGAGAACCCTGACGGGAGCAAGACGCCTCTGACAATGCCTGGCCACCCGAAAATCAAGAGTTCGACATTGCGGACAATATGCACCAAAGCGGGGATATCAAGGGAGGACTTCTTACGGGCTTACAATCAGACCTAGGACTTCGGGTTATGAACCGTCCCCATTTTGGCGCAACAGCCAAACTGCTTGGCTAGGCAAATCTTTATCCTATCTCACACTAGCGCGCTCTACGCCGTTAGCTCGGGGAGCCTTCTCCAGTTTTGAGCCACCGGACTAACGGCGGGGAGCGTACCTTTGCCCATCTCACTTATTAAATCTGACTTCCGGTTTTGTGATCCACTACTTTTTTACTCTTGTCCTGGCAACCCATATGTGCTAACATTTCATTGAATAATGAAATAATGAACCAATAATGGAGGGGAATTTCGGTGGGTACACTGACAAAGCTAACCAGTGGTGGGCAGGTCACTCTCCCTAAGGAAATCAGAATAAAGGCCAACATGCAACCCGGTGATTTTGTTGAGGTCAAGCTTGACGAGGAGGGGCGCATAGTATTGACGCCGAAGAAGCTTGTGGACGCCAGCCAGGCCTACTTCTGGACTGAAGAGTGGCAGAAGGGGGAGCGCAAAGCAGACGAAGACATAAAAGCTGGTCGGGTGAAGAGGTTCAAGTCAGTCGCTGAGGCAGTGAAGTATCTTGAGGGAAAAGCATAGCCGTGGAGATTCTCTTCACCGAGCAATTTGAACAGTTATATGACAGACTCACCAATGCCGAGAAACGGAGCGTACGTAAGGCACTTACTCTATTGGGTGATAACCCAGAATACCCTAGCCTTCGTGTCAAGAAAATGGAAGGCAGGAAGAACATCTGGGAAGCTCGCCCTTCAAAGAGATTGCGCATGACTTTTGAGATGGTCGGAGAAGTTATCGTCATGCGCAATGTGGGGGAGCATGAGAAGGGGTTGAAAAGACCTTGACTTAATGGAAAGCCCGTTAGCCCGGGGAGCATTTTTGTATTGGAACCACCGGGCTAACGGCGAGGAACGCCAGTTGACGCTACTGCAATCGAGGAGGTATCCATGACTAAAGCAAAGAAGCAAATACCAACTTGGAAGTTTAGCACCTGTTCAGGACCGAGCAAGAGGGCGTGCTCGTGGCATACTGGGAAGTGAGCCTCGATCCCATAAGTGATGATTACACCCCACAGGAGATCGGCGCCCGCGACCTATTCCTTGAATGGGAGAAACGGGTTCGCGAGAAGTACGCCAATGGGTTGATTCCGATCTTCTGGTTCGTCCAGTGCAAGGAGCAGGCCGTCTTTGAAGGTATGCCTTTCCAGTTCGAGCATATTCCGGGATCATTTCGCAAAGATTTCCTGACCTTCTTTACGTGGCCTGTTAACTCTGAAACGGGTGAGTCTCTGAACTGGCTTATGCTTCCAGTGATAGATAAGTTGTGGAACTCTAGGCGCGCCAACAAGGGCGGGTTTATACAGCAAGCCACAGGCTGGAAGCCCACCATTCTTCAGCCCTATGTCTACCTGCCTGCGCTTGCAAGCGCCTTGCGCAAGTAAAAGTAGTGGCTGGTTCGTTATTGTACGAGGCACGGCTCCCTTCAAAAAGACGAACTCTGATCCTATCCCATAGCAGCGCGCTCTGCGCCATTAGCCCTCATTTGATTCCCCTTGACATTGGTATACAATTTGTATACACTTGTATATAGAGGAGGTAGTTAGTGCTTCGCATAGAGTCTCTGGAAATCGATGACCATATTCTGGAAAAGATTGAGTCGAAGCACGGCATCTCGTTTACCGAGGTTGGGGAGGCCTGCCTCTCCGAGAGGCGGCATATCAGGAGGAGCAGGGAAGGATTATATAAGGTCTTTAGCCAAACCGCAGCCGGACGCTACATCCTGGTGGTGCTGGTGAACCTTGGCAGAGGTAACTGGAAAATAGTTACGGCACGGGAAATGGCTGATAGCGAAAGGCGGCTGTATGGTAAGGCCATCGGAGGCGAACAAAATGGTTGATTTGGATAGGGAAATCGAGCGTATTGAACAAGGGGACGCCTGGGACGAGAGCGATGAGGTCATCCAGGTGGAAGTAAAGAAACCTTTAGACAAAGTGATACCGGTGCGACTTTCGGCAGAGAAATGGGAGGAGCTGAGGAAGGAAGCCCGAGAGCTTGGCATTGGTCCGACAACTCTTGCTCGCATGTGGATACTTGAGCGTTTGCGGCAGAGGACAAAGGCAGGCGTCTAGCCACGGCAGCTTGTTACTTTGATTGTGGCGTGACCGCTCATCACCCTTGCAATGCGAACATTAAGCCTATCCCACAGCAGGGTTCGCTGCGCCGTCGGCCCGGGCGAGCCAATCTTGTTAATACGCAGAACTTCTTTACCACTGGTTAACCTATCTTCAAGGGGCAAGGGTATGGTGTAGTCGATAGTGACTTGAGGTGGGTCGAACTCCACCCTCTTAACAAACGACCTAAGAAACGCCTTTTGCTCTGGGAAAGAAGCACTCCCCCAATAGCCGTTTCAAGTCTGAGGCATATTCCTCTACCGCTTTCCTCATCATCCCCGCCCTGCTTGATTCTGTGGTATACATCAATGGTGAAATAGTATATACTGTTATCAGAGCGGAGGTGATGTAAATGAATACTTCAACCCTTTCGTCTAAAGGGTGGGTAGTTATCCCCCAAGAGTTAAGGGAGCGCTATGGGCTCAGGAAAGGCGATAAGGTGCATTTTGTCGAATATGGAGGGGTAATTGCTGTAGTGCCTGTCTCCAAAAACCCCGTAGGGGAATCAGCAGGTATGCTAAAGGGTGAAACCTCCCTGGTCGAAGCCCTATTGAAGTCAAGGCAAGAGGATGCCGCCAAAGGAAAGTAAACTTGGCTGAGCCAGAATATAAGCGTTATGTTCTCGATAGCTATGCTCTCATTGCCTACTTTGAGGATGAAGCAGGTAGCGAAAAGGTGAAAGGGCTTTTGGAGCAAGCTATCGGAGGGGAATGTGCACTCATGATGAGCGTGATAAATTTGGGTGAGGTTCTTTATATTGTAGAGCGGGAAAGAGGACTTCCCCAGGCACAAAAGACACTGGCTCGTATTGCTGAGCTCCCCATAAATATCGTAGATGCTGACCGCTATCTCACCTTTGCCGCCGCTCATATAAAGGCGCAGTGCCCTATCGCCTATGCTGACTGTTTTGCAGCGGCACTCGCTCAGACCGAAGAGGCAGCCTTGCTAACCGGCGACCCTGAATTCAAAAGGGCGGAAATGGATGCCCTGTTCCCCATCGTCTGGCTTTAGTATAAGGATTGAGAAGGAATTAGCTACATGAAACCGGAGGAGAAGGCCCGGCAGAGGATTGACCAGCTCTTAATGGCTGCGGGCTGGGTGGTTCAGGATTTGCACGAGTTGAACCTGGGAGCCTCCCTGGGTGTTGCCGTTCGCGAGTTTCCGCTCGAGTCTGGTAGCGCTGATTATCTCTTATTCGTAAACAGGCGAGCAGTTGGGGTAGTGGAGGCGAAGTCGGAGGGCACCACGCTGAGTGGCGTAGCCGAACAATCTGAGAAATACCTGGCCGGCTTTCCGGCAAATCTGCCCCATGTTATGAAACCTCTGCCTTTTGCCTACGAAAGCACAGGGATGGAAACCTTCTTTTGGGACTTGAGAGACCCAGACCCCCGCTCGCGCCGGGTCTTCACCTTCCACCGACCAGAGACCCTTGGCGAATGGAGCTCGCAAGACGATACCCTGAGAGCCAGACTCAGGAAAATGCCTCCCTTGATAATTGACGGGCTAAGAGACTGCCAAATCCAAGCCATACAGAACCTGGAAGAATCCTTCACCGACGCCAGACCCAGGGCGTTAATCCAGATGGCCTCTGGCGGCGGTAAGACCTACGCTGCTGTTAGTTTCATCTACCGCTTGATTAAGTTTGCCGATGCCCGCAGAGTGCTTTTCCTGGTGGACAGGAGCAACCTGGGGCGCCAGACAAGGAAGGAGTTTCAGCAGTATGTAACCCCGGATGACGGCCGGAAGTTCACCGAGCTTTACAACGTGCAGCATCTAACCTCTAACACCCTGGACCCCGTTAGTCGGGTATGCATCACCACCATTCAGAGGCTCTATTCCATGCTCAAGGGGGAACCGGAATTTGAGGCCGAACTCGAGGAGCAGTCGCTATTTGCCCTGGCACCTGAAGAAGAGAAGTCCAAAGAGGTGGGCTATAATCCCCAAATTCCGATAGAAACTTTCGACTTCATTGTTACAGACGAGTGTCACCGTTCCATTTATCATCTCTGGCGCCAGGTGCTGGAATACTTCGATGCTTTTATTATAGGACTGACGGCCACGCCTTCAAAGCAAACCCTCGGTTTCTTCGATCAGAACCTGGTCATGGAATACAGCCACGAGCGGGCGGTGGCCGATGGGGTCAATGTGGGCTATGAGGTATATCGCATCCAGACTCAAATCACCGAGGAGGGCAGCAAGGTCGAAGCTGGATATTACGTAGACAGGCGAGACAAGCTGACCAGAGAGACACGCTGGGAGCTGCTTAATGATGATATTGAGTACACCGCCAGCCAGCTGGACCGCGATGTGGTTGCCCCCGACCAGATAAGGACAGTGATAAGAACCCTCAAGGACAAGCTATTTACCGAGATATTCCCCGGCCGCAGGGAGGCACCGAAGACGCTAATCTTCGCCAAGGACGATTCCCATGCCGAGGACATCGTCCATATCGTCAGGGAGGAGTTCGGCAAGGGGAACGAGTTTTGCAAAAAGATAACCTACAAAACTACGGGCGAAAAAGCGGAGGATTTGATCGCCAGCTTCCGCAATTCTTACAATCCGCGCATAGCCGTTACCGTGGACATGATTTCCACCGGCACCGATATCAGGCCGCTGGAGTGCCTCCTCTTCATGAGGGACGTCAAATCAAGGGTGTATTTCGAGCAAATGAAGGGCCGGGGAACGAGAACCATCTCACCCACCGATTTTAATGCGGTTACCCCAGATGCCGATTGTAAGACGCGCTTTGTGATAGTGGACGCCATCGGCGTGTGCGAGAACGACAAGACCGATTCCAGGCCCCTGGAGCGCCAGCCCAGCGTGCCTTTCGATAAGCTGATAATGTCGGTTGCTATGGGCGACCGGGACGAAGATACCCTTAGCTCCCTGGCTGGCCGGCTGGCTAGCCTGGACAGGCAGATAACCGATGCGAACAGAAAGGAAATCGAGCAAGCGGCGGAGGGCAAGAGCCTCAAGGACATAGTCAACAGCTTGCTGGATGCCCTAGACCCCGATAAGAAGATAGACAAGGCCAGGGAGCTTTTCCAAACGGAAGCACCGACCGTGGAACAGGTCAAAGAGGCTTCCCAAGAGCTGGCCAAGATTGCCTGTGCCCCCTTCGACCAGCCGAAGTTCAGAAACGTGATAATGGACATCAAGAAGAGGAGCGAGCAAATCATAGATACGGTGAGCAAGGATGAGGTAATTCTTGCCGGGTTTGATGAACGGGCAAAGGAGAGGGCTCAAACCATCATCGATACCTTTAAGAGGTTCGTGGAGGAAAACAAGGACGAACTAACGGCGTTGCAACTGATTTACGGCAAGCCTTATGGCCAGCGCCGCCTGACCTACCAGGAAATCAAAAGCCTGGCCGAGGCGATAAAGAAGCCCCCCTATCATCTGACACCGGAGCTTGTCTGGCAGGCTTATGAGCAACTGGACAGGGCAAAGGTGAAGGGGGCCGGACCGCAAAAGCTCCTGACCAACATCATTTCGCTGCTACGCTTTGCCGTTGGTGAGGCCGACGTCCTTGAGCCCTTCCCTGAGGTAGTGAATCGCCGCTTTGGGTCATGGCTGGCCCAGCAGGAGCAGTTGGGGCGAAGGTTTACCCCGGAGCAGAGGGAATGGCTGGAGATGATAAAGCAGCATATCGCCACCTCAGCGAGCATCAGCGTAGAGGACTTTGAGTTAGTACCTTTCTGTGAGAAAGGTGGCGCAGTGAGGGCGAACCGCCTATTTGAGCAACAATTGGACAAGCTCCTGGAAGAGCTCAATGAGGTGCTGGTGGCATGAGGGAGAGAGAGAATAGCTTGCGCGAACTTCCCAGGGGCTGGGCCTGGACGAGGCTGGGGGAGGTTTGCCTAGAACCTCAATACGGGTGGACAACTAGCGCAAGAAACCAAGGAACCCTCCGCTTACTTAGGACAACGGATATTACGCCAGGGAGGATTGATTGGCATTCTGTTCCGTTCTGTGAAGAAGAACCACCTGATAAAGGAAAATATTTGCTTCAGGATGGAGACATAGTCATATCGAGGGCGGGGTCCGTTGGATATAGTTACCTTATCAGAAATCCGGTAGAGGCAGTCTTTGGTTCATATCTTATTCGGTTTAAGCCCTTGATTCGTGGTGAATATTTATCATACTTTTTGAAAAGCCCCTCTTACTGGCAATTTATCTCGGAAAAGAGCCTTGGAATTGCTATCCCCAATGTTAATGCTACCAAACTGAAGCAGGTTGTTGTCCCCCTTCCTCCCCTTCCCGAGCAGCAGCGCATTGTGGCGAAGATTGAGGAGCTTTTCACTCGGCTGGATGCCGGCCTGGAGGCGCTGAAGAAGGTCAAGGCGCAGCTGAAGGCTTACCGCCAGGCAGTCCTTAGAGACGCCTTTGCAGGGAGGCTCACCGCCGAGTGGCGGGAAGCCCACGGGGGCGAGATGGAGCCGGCCTCCGTGCTCCTGGAGCGCATCAAAGAGGAGCGCCGAAGGCAAGCGGGAGGCAAGCTGAAGGAGCTACCGCCAGTAGACACCTCAGATTTGCCTGAACTGCCGGAGGGCTGGGCGTGGACCAGGCTGGGGGAGAGTGCAGAAATGGTAAATCCTGGATTCCCCTCGGGTAAACATAATAAGGAGCGGATTGGAGTTCCTCATCTCAGGCCGATGAATATTAACATCAAAGGCGAGATTGACCTAAGTGATTTAAAATATGTGGAATCTGAAGACCACGACTGTCTTTTGAAAGGCGATGTCCTGTTCAACAATACCAATAGCCCAGAATTGTTGGGCAAGACAGCCTGGATTAGGCAAGATACTAACTGGGCCTATTCTAACCATATGACCAGAATCAGACTGAATGTGAACCTGCTAAATCCTCCCTGGATTGCTTGCTGTCTTCACAGCTTGTTTCTCAACGGCTTTTTCAGAGCGAATTGTGTCCACCACGTGAATCAGGCGAGCATAGGTTCATCATTTCTCGCAGAAAGAGTTATAATCCCCCTCCCCCCGCTCCCGGAGCAGCAGCGCATCGTTGAGGAAATCGAGCGACGCTTTTCTGTTGCTGACCAGATAGAAAAGACGGTGGAACGTGGCCTCAAGCAGGCCGAGAGGCTGCGCCAGAGCATCCTGAAGAGAGCCTTTGAGGGCAAGCTGGTGCCGCAGGATCCAACAGATGAGCCGGCAGAGAGGCTGCTGGAGCGGATAAAGGCGGAGAGGGCAAGCCGAGAGCTTCAGGCCAGGCCAGCAAGAAAGGCCCGTAGGGAGGCGACTATAATGCAGAGGCTTTCCCAAAAGGGTAGTGCGAAGGGGCGAAGCCCCTTCGTAATCAACTCTTCCCCCTCTCCTTTCCAAGGAGAGGGGGATAAAGGGGGTGAGGTTCTTAGGCAGCCCCTACAAAGGAGGTTGCTATAGCATGCCCAATGAATCAGCCACCATCGTCCAGAGATACGAGCCAGAAAAATACCGTCGGAGGTCTATCCGATTAAATAATTACGATTATTCACAAGCAGGGGTGTATTTCGTAACCATTTGCACATATAACAGGGAATGTTTGTTCGGTGAAATTGCAAACTCACAAATGGAACTATCGCCCATCGGTGCAATCGCATACCAATGTTGGTGTGAAATCCCCAAACATTTTAATCCCGTCCAATTGGACGAATTTATTGTGATGCCCAATCATATTCATGGGATAATTGTGATCACCGAAAACCGTAGGGGCGAGGTCACCTCGCCCTCTGGTATGGATGGGGTTACTAATGAGGGCACGGGAACCGTGCCCCTACGGAAACCGATGGGAGGCACGGGAACCGTGCCCCTACGGAAACCAACGTTGGGGCAAATTGTGGCGTATTACAAATACCAAACCACCAAGATGATTAATCGCCTCGGCAATACACCTGGAAATCCTGTCTGGCAACGCAATTACTACGAACATGTGGTCCGAAATGAGGATGACTTAGGCAAAATTAGAGAATACATTGTGAACAATCCTCTAAAATGGGAATGGGATGAAGAAAACCCTGAAAACATAAAACAAAGGGGGTTGCTACAGCATGCCCAATGAATCAGCCACCATCGTCCAGAGGCTATGGAATTACTGTAATGTCCTGCGCGATGACGGCGTCAGCTATGGCGACTACGTTGAGCAATTGACCTATCTCCTCTTCTTGAAAATGGCTGATGAACAGTCGAGGCCACCGTTCAGCAAGCCATCCACCATTCGGCCGGAGCTGGGCTGGCAGAGCCTTCTACAGAAGGATGGGGATGCCCTGGAAGTTCATTACCGCCATATTCTGGAGAGCCTGGGCAAGGAGAAGGGGCTGCTCGGCGTCATCTTCAGAAAATCGCAGAACAAGATTCAGGACCCGGCCAAACTAAGGCGCCTCATTGAGCTTATCAACGCTGAGACCTGGGTGGGCCTGGACATCGATGTCAAAGGGGCTATTTATGAGGGGCTTTTGCAGAAAAACGCCGAGGACATAAAGAGTGGCGCCGGGCAATACTTCACGCCGAGACCCCTTATTAAGGCTATGGTGGAGGTTATCAGGCCCCAGCCGGGCATGACCATCTATGACCCTGCCTGCGGCACCGGGGGCTTTCTGCTGGCAGCTCACGACTACATATCGAAGACCTACCCGCTGGATAGGGACCAGAAGGAGTCTCTCAAACTCCAGGCCCTCAGCGGTAAGGATATTGTTGACGGCGTCGCCAGGCTGTGCGTCATGAATCTGTATCTCCACGGTATCGGGGGCGAAGAAAGTCCCATCGAGGTTGGCGATGCTCTCATCTCCGACCCCGGTAAACGCTTCGATATGGTGCTTACCAATCCCCCCTTCGGCAGGAAAAGCAGCATCACTATTGTCAACGGCGAAGGCAAAGCCGACCGTGAGTCATTGATTTACGAGCGGGAGGACTTCTGGGCCACCACTTCCAACAAACAACTGAACTTCCTCCAGCATGTGAAGACGCTTTTGAAGATAAATGGCAGGGCTGGCATCGTCGTGCCTGATAATGTCCTCTTCGAGGGTGGCGCCGGCGAGACGGTGAGGAGAAGGTTACTCGCCGAGTGCGACGTCCATACCCTCTTGAGGCTACCGACGGGGGTATTTTACGCTCAGGGAGTGAAAGCAAACGTTCTCTTCTTTGACCGGAAACTAGCCAGCGAGAGACCGTGGACAGATAAGCTCTGGATATATGATTTAAGAACTAACAAGCACTTCACGCTTAAGACCAGCACGCTACGCTATGAGGACCTCACCGACTTCGTCCAGTGCTATAACCCGGGTAACCGCTTCGACCGGCAAGAAACGGAGCGGTTCAGGGCCTTCAGCTATAACGAACTCATGCAAAGGGACAAGGTCAGCCTGGATCTATTCTGGCTAAGAGACGAAAGCCTTGATGATTCAAGCACCCTTCCCGCTCCTGACGTTCTTGCTGGGGAGATTGCCGAAAACCTTGAGGCCGCCCTGGAGCAATTCGCCGCAATTCATCAGGATTTAATGGTGGGGGAGGGAGAGACAAGGTGATGCCACGAATATACCCCGTTTCTGCTCCTTCGCGAAGGGGTTGATTGCTGACCAATCGACGCCCTTTGGGAGGATCATTTTGCTGAAGTTATTGACCGCTATCCTGGTTCTTGTTTTGCTCCTGCTGGTGTGGAAGGCCTTTAGGGAGAGATTAGTGCTGGGTTTGAAGGCGGGAATGGCTGTCTATCTGATCGTTGTCGCTGTCCGTCTCGCTCAGCAGATGACCGACATCGACCGCTTATTTGCCCTGGGCACCGTTATCCTGGCCTTTCTGGGCATCTGGGTGGCGGCCTGGGCCATCACCAATTTCATTGCCAGCAGACAACAGTGAGCCATCCGTCCAGCGGGCCGCCCTTGCACTCAGGGAACGGTCTCTCTAGGGCCTGGTGCTCTCCTCTGCGAGCCGTTGTTGGAAGTGAGCGAAGTTCACCCTTATCTCCTCCAGGCTGTCTCCCCCCAATTTCTCCAGGAAAGCGCTGGCCAGGATCCAGGCCGCCATCGCTTCGGCTACGATGCCAGCTGCGGGCACGGCGCAGACATCGGAGCGGAGATACTGTGTTTGGGTCTCTATCCCTGTGGCCAGGTCGACAGAGTGCAGCGGCGTCACCGTCGTGGGGATCGGTTTCATGGCTGCTCTGACAACGATGGGTTCACCGTTGCTGACGCCGCCCTCTATTCCGCCGGCCCGGTTGGTGCGCCTGGTGAGACGTCCGCCGGTATAAAAGAGCTCATCGTGAGCCTCAGTGCCCCATAAACGAGCGACGGCGAACCCCTCACCTATCTCCACCCCCTTGATGGCGGGGATGCTCATAACGGCCTGGGCTAATAGACCGTCCAGGCGACGATCCCAATGGACATAGCTGCCCAGTCCCGGAGGTACGCCAAGGGCTATCACCTCAAAGATGCCTCCCAGTGAATCGCCCTTATTTTTTGTCTTATCGATGTGCTTTTTCATCTGGACTGTGGCTTCTGGATCGGCGCAACGTAAGGCAGAGCTCTCCGCCAGCGCTGCGAGTTCAGTGTAAGGGAGGTCGGCTATGTTAGCTCGGATATCTCCGATCGCAAGCACATGGCTGAAAATGGTTATATCAAACTCCTGGAGCAAAGCCTTAGCTATGGCCCCGATGGCGACGCGCATCGCTGTCTCTCGTGCACTGGCCCGTTCCGAGACCGAACGAAGGTCGTGGTGACTGTACTTGAGTTTGCCGGCCAGGTCGGCATGTCCGGGACGCGGCACCGTCAGTGGGGGAAGGTCTTTATTCTTCCAGTTAGGCCAGTCTTTATTTTCAATACGGAGGGCGATGGGAGCGCCCGTGGTCTCTCCCTTTGTCACGCCGCTTAAAATCTCCGCACGGTCTTGTTCGATCTGCATACGCCCCCCACGCCCGTATCCTTTCTGCCGTCGACTCAACTCAACGGCTATGCGCTCCTCGGTGAGGGGAAGTCCGGCTGGCATCCCTTCGACGATGCCGATCAGGCACGGTCCGTGCGATTCTCCGGCCGTTAAAAAGCGCAGTTCTCTACCCATGTTCAGTCCTCCTCACAAGCGCTGTACATGACCTCTAGGGGTGGCTCCACTCCGGTCCAGAGGTGGAAGGCGCTTGCGGCCTGATGGATCAGCATCGCTAATCCGCCGATGGTTCTGGCCCCGGCCTGGCGAGCCTGACGCAGGAGCAAAGTTTCCCGCGGATTGTAGACCAGATCGAAGACCAGGAGATGAGGGCCGAGCAGACCAGTCCATGGCAGGGGCGAAGCTTCTGTCTGGGGCCACATCCCTAGCGGGGTAGTGTTAATCAGCAGGGCAGCGGTCGCCATCCTCTCGGCCAACAAGCGCTCGTTCAGGGAGCAAGATTCCAATCTAGCTGCGGGGAAGAGGGAACGAAATTGCCTCGCCAGCTCCTCGCCTCGCTGAATGGTACGGTTGAAGATAGTAATGCGACTGTTTGCCTGAGCGAGGGCGTATACAACCGCCCGGGCAGCTCCGCCAGCACCAAGGACGATGACCTCTTTACCCTGTGGATCGAAGCCGGTCTCGGCCAGGGCCCGTTGACAACCCAAGGCATCGGTGTTGTAGCCAATCATTCGGCCATCACGAACGACGATGGTATTTACCGCTCCGATGGCTGTCGCTTCCGGCGATAATTCGTCTAAGTACGGCTTGACCGCCTCCTTATGAGGGATGGTTACATTGACCCCGACCAGGCCCAGGGCATGCATGCCCTTGATTGCTGCTTCCAGTTGGACTGGAGGGACGGGGAAGACCACATAACAGTAGTTAAGTCTCAGGTGGGCGAAAGCCCGGTTATGGATAAAGGGCGACAGGCTGTGCTCCACCGGATACCCGATAAGCCCCGTAACCTTTGTCTTAGCGTCGATAGGCATGGTTTCTCACCTGCTTTGGCTGAGCCCCTTGAGGACATCGCTGAAGCCGGGGAAGGAGACGTCTATCGCTTCGGCCCCCTCGATCGTCGTTGTCCCAGAGGCGACCAGCCCGGCGATGGCTAGGGACATAGCCATCCTGTGGTCACCATAGCTTTGACAGGTTGTCCCAACCAGTGGCGTTGGTCCATCGATGATAAATCCATCCGCTTGTTCGGTGATCTTCGCTCCTAAACGAGATAACTCTCTGACGATGGCCTGAATGCGGTCCGTCTCCTTAACGCGTAGCTCCTGGGCATCGGCGATGGTAGTGCGTCCCTCAGCCTGGGTGGCTGCTACGGCGATGACTGGTAGTTCATCGATGAGACGAGGGATCAGGCGGCCGCGAATATCTATACCGTGGAGCGAACTGGAGCGGACCCTTAGGTCAGCCAACGGCTCGCCGCCTGTTTCCCGTCTGTTCTCGATGGAGATATCTGCTCCCATCTCGTGCAGAGCATCAAGCATGCCCGTACGGGTGGGATTAATGCCCACGTCTTTGATAGTGAGCGTGGCATTGGGCACGATGGTGGCCGCAACCAGGAAGAAGGCCGCAGACGAAATATCTCCAGGAACGTTGATCCTGATCGCCTGGGGGGAACTGTCCCCCCTAACAGTAATCGTGTCATCTCCCCAATCCACGATGACCCCCATAGCACGCAACATACGCTCGGTATGATCCCGGCTAGGAGCCGGCTCATAAATGGTGGTCTGGCCAGGGGCGAATAAGCCAGCCAGGAGGAGACAGGATTTAACCTGGGCGCTGGCCACGGGTAAGTGGTAACTGATGGGCTTCAGGTTACCGCCAATGATGGTTAGGGGAGGAAATTTATCGTGCTCTCGCCCGTATATGGTAGCTCCCATAGCTTGCAGGGGCTCGATAATTCGTCTCATCGGGCGATGGCGCAGGGAGTTGTCGCCAGTGATGACGGAGTAGAATGGCTGTCCGGCCAGGATGCCAGAGAGCAAACGCATCGTTGTCCCAGAGTTGGCGGCATCGAGCACGTTGGCCGGCTCGCTTAGTCCATATAGTCCTTTTCCGTGCACCACTAGGGATCCCATACCTGTCTCTGCGATCTCTACGCCAAGGTCACGGAGGCAGCGCAGGGTGGCCAGGCAATCGGTTGAGGAAACGAAGCCATTGATGGTTGTTTGTCCGCTGGCTAGAGCTCCCAAAAGCAGTGCTCGATGGCAGATTGATTTATCGCCGGGGACGCGTATTTCCCCTTGGAGAGAAGTGACTAGCTTGATCGTAAGTTTCACAGTGCTCAGAGGGTAAATATTATATCGTTCTGCCCACAGCCTGGGCAACGGCGCGTAGTTCTTGCATCAGTTGGCGAAAGTTATCCGGTTTGAGAGATTGGGGTCCGTCTGACAGGGCTTGTTCAGGGTGGGGATGTACCTCTATTAATAACCCATCAGCTCCGGCGGCCACAGCCGCCTTGGCGACAGCGCCGACCAGGTCCCATCTGCCCATGGCGTGGCTGGGATCAACGATAACTGGCAGATGACTGAGTTTCTTCAATACGGGTATGGCCCCGATATCGAGGGTGTTTCTGGTGGCTGTCTCAAAGGTTCTGATGCCTCGCTCGCAAAGGATGAGGCGATAGTTTCGATTCGAGAGGATATATTCGGCCGACATCAGCAGCTCTTGGATTGTAGACATCATGCCCCGTTTGAGGAGTACCGGATGGCCAGATTTGCCCACTTCTTGCAGAAGGCTGAAGTTTTGCATACTTCTTGCCCCCACCTGTAGAATGTCGCTATATTGGCAGACGAGGGGAACGTCGGTTGGACTCATCACCTCGGCGATGGTGAGGATGCCCACCTCCTCCTTCACCTCGGCCAGGATTTCAAGTCCTTTAACCCCCAACCCCTGAAAGCTATAGGGTGAGGTGCGCGGCTTGAAGGCCCCCCCGCGGAGCACCTTGGCCCCTGCCTCCTTCACGGCCCAGGCTGTTTCAAGCAGCTGTTGCTTGCTTTCTATAGCGCATGGTCCGGCCATGATGATGATTTCGCTGCCCCCGATAGTGGTCCCATTGAGGGAGATAACCGTATTTTCCGGTTTGAAGTCTCTACTGGCCAGTTTGAACGGTTGTAGGATAGGGACGGTGCGCTCGACGCCATCGAGCAGTTCGAGAGGCTCATCCACGAGAGGGCGTTCGTCACCGATGACTCCGATAATCGTCCTCTCCTCACCTACGGAGAGGTGGGCCTTATAGCCCAGCATTTCCACCCTATCGATCACATGTTTGACCTGATCGTCAGTAGCATCTTTTTTCATAACGATGATCATCCTGTGTTCCTTCTATTGTTTTGGCCATCCTGGCCAGATGGTATATGCAGAAAGCGCTCCTCCAGCGGGGAGCGCCCAGGACCTATGCCTTCTGATCGCCTGGATCCTGCTAATTGATTCGTATTATAGCATTCGATTTTCTGGTAGGCAAGTCGGGGTGGTTAAGGGATGATGACCTCAGCCCCGTTGTAGCAGATATCGACGATGAGGGCTCGTCCAGGATAACCATAACGCTTGCCTGTCTCTTGGAGGGACTGGGCGATCGCCTCCTCCTTCTTGTCCGTCAGAGCGAGGATGGCTGAACCAGCGCCGGACAGATAGGCACCCAGGGCGCCCGCTTCCGAAGCAGCCCGGAAAAAGCGCCTCATGGCCGGAAATAGGCTCTCGCGGTAGGGTTGGTGTAATCTATCGCCCGCGGCTACCCGTAGCAGGTCAAATCGTCTCTCGTAGAGTGCTCCTACTAAGAGAGCTGCTCGGCTCAAGTTGAAAATGGCGTCCTGGCGAGGAATCTTAGAGGGTAGGATGCCACGCGCCCTCCGGGTGGGCATGGCCAAGTCGGGGATATAAAGCACGGCCCTGAGTCCTGGTGGGACCTGAATTTTGAGGGCGATCACCCGTTTGTCGTCTAAAACAGTGATGACTAGTCCTCCCAATAGAGCGGCGGCTACGTTATCTGGGTGTCCTTCGATGGTATAGGCCAGGTCGAGGAGCTGTTCCGGTATCAGAGGATGGCCACAGAGCTCGTTGGCGGCTACAAGTGTGCCCACAATGACCGATGCGGAGCTGCCCAACCCTCCCGTTAAGGGGATGCGGTTGAGCAGAGAGAGTGCGAGGGGCGGTGTGGTTCTCCCAATGGCTTTGAAGTAAGCGTTGACCGTTCGCCAGGCGAGACTGGTTTCGTCTTTCGGCAGCCTGGCGCTTCCTTCCCCACTTATAGTCAGACTGGGCTGGTCGCTTGATTCAACTGCTACCTCGTTGAAGAAGGAGAGGGCCAGGCCGAAACAATCGAAGCCAGGCCCAAGATTAGCTGCTGTGGCTGGTACCCTTACTCTGGGACACAAATGTTCTCTCCTCAAAGAGTCTTCGACTTAGCCACCGGCCATTGCTGGGACGATGGATATATCGCGTGCTGTACTCACCGGCGTATCCAATCCATTCAGGAAACGGATATCTTCTCCATCCACGTAGATGTTGATGAAGCGCCGCAGCTGCCCCGAGTGGTCACAAAGCCGTTCCTTGAAGCCAGGATATTGCTGTTCAAGATCATCGATCAGTTCTCTTATGGTTGTTCCCTCTGTGACTACCTGGGCAGCTCCAGCGGTTAAGCGACGTAAGGGGGTTGGGATCTTAACATTTACGCTCATTAGTTTATACCTCCTAATATAGTCTCGGTTTTCGGAATTGGTTCAAACGGCCAGGGCCTGTTTTCCGACGATCTCATCGAACGATTCCACCGTGGGCTTAACCAAGAGTGGGGCGGCGATATGGTCGACTACGGCCTCTGGCGTCTTTAGGCCATTGCCGGTGATGTAGGCGATGGTGCGCTCATCGGGTGCGATCTTGCCTTTCTCGACAAGCCTTTTTAGAGCACCAATCGTGACACCGCCAGCTGTTTCGGTGAAGATGCCCTCTGTGCGAGCCAGTAACTTGATTCCTTCGATGATCTCCTCCTCTGTAACGCCCTCTATAGACCCTCCGCTCTGACGGACAATCTCCAGGGCGTAGAGCCCATCTGCTGGGTTGCCGATAGCCAGTGATTTGGCGATGGTTTGCGGTTTTCTGACGGGATGGATGATCTCAGCACCTGTGGCAAAGGCCTCCGCCACTGGTCCGCAGCCAGCGGCCTGAGCACCGGAGATGCGCGTCTGGTAATTGGCGATCAGCCCCACCTGCTGCAACTCGCGCAATCCCTTGGCCACCTTGGTGAGCAGGGATCCGGAGGCGATAGGCACGACTACGTGATCTGGAGCCTGCCATTGAAGTTGTTCGACCACCTCAAAGGCCAGTGTTTTCGAACCTTCCGCGTAATATGGTCGGATATTGATGTTAAAGAAGGCCCAGTGAAAGCGATCGGCCACTTCGCTGCAGAGGCGGTTCAGTTCGTCGTAGGTACCATCCACGGCCACCAACGTAGCCCCATAGATAGCCGCATTGACGATCTTGCTTTTCTCGACGTCGGCCGGGAGGAAGACATAGGTTTTTAGCCCGGCTTTGGCTCCAGCGGCGGCTACGGCGCTAGCTAAATTACCGGTTGAAGCGCAGGCGATGGTGTCGAAACCAAATTCCTTAGCCTTGGCCAGGGCAACGGCAACGACGCGGTCCTTGAAGGAGTAGGTCGGGTTAACGCTATCATTCTTGACATAAAGTTCCCTTAGCCCCAGGGCGCGGGCCAGGTTATCTGCTCTCTGGAGGGGGGTGAAGCCTACTTTTACCGAATCATCCTCGCCCCTTTCGACAGGTAATAAATCTCGATAGCGCCAGATAGAGGATGGTCCGCCCGCTATCTTCTCCCGGCTGATGAGGTTCTTTATCTCAGCGTAGTTATAATCGACTTCTAGGGGACCGAAACAATACTCGCATACGTGTATTGGCCCCAGGGGATAAAGCTCGCCGCACTCTTTACATTTTAAGCCCTTGATTCTGGCCATCCTGCACCTCCTTAAGGGTCCAGAATAAAAAAGTCTCTCGCCCCTCTAGAGGGACGAGAGCGAATCTCGTGGTACCACCCTTATTCGTCATCACCTTGCGGTGATGACCTCATTAAGTACGGGATCAAGTCCGATCCGATACTTCAGCCCTTTAACGGGGACTATTTGTCTCACCAAGAGACAACCGGCTCGACCTACTGAGATGTCCATTAAGGCATCCTTTGGGCCTGCAGCTCCGAGGTCATTTTCGGTGGTCTTCCAGGTGCCGCTTCTCAGCCGGTGCGGTTCTCTGTAACCCTTCCCTCCATCTACTCGTCCTCTTCATCGCCATTTTATTATTTGTTTAGAGGAATGGCCAAAGGGGAGATCCTCGACCATTGATTGTTAGTTTAGCATAGGCAATGCCATTTTGTCAAATTTTCTTGACTTAGGATCGCAGCTCTGCTAAAATTAAAGTGCATTTTGGGCAAGTAGCTCAGCTGGTTAGAGCGCAGCGTTGACATCGCTGAGGTCGTAGGTTCGACTCCTATCTTGCCCACCGAATAGGGAAAAAGCGTTGATCAAGACGAGTACCTGAGCGAGGGGCTCCAGAGAGAGGGGATCGTTGGCTGAGAGTCCTCTCGGCAACCGGCTCGGGGAAAACCACTTGGGAGTCAGCCCTGGAAATTAGTATAGGGCTGCGGTAGCCGCCGTTATCGGGCTGGAAAGGTCAGCCCAACACTCGATGACACGGGTGGTTGGTCTGGCAAACTTGGGTGGAACCACGTGAGTGAACCTCTCGTCCCATAGACGAGAGGTTTTTTGATGAGGAAAAAAGGAGGGAAGACCATGGCTGATTTGGAAACGATGAGACACTCGGCAGCCCATGTGATGGCTGAGGCTGTTCAATCGCTTATACCGGAAGCCAAGTTTGGCATTGGTCCGTCGATTGAGGATGGCTTCTATTACGACTTCGACTTGCCACGATCATTAACCACGGAGGACTTAGCGAAAATCGAAGAGAGGATGGCTGCCATCATCGCCGCGGATAAACTGTTTATACACAGCGAGATGAGCAAAGAGGAGGCCAAAGAGTTTTTTGCTGAGAGAGGACAAAGCTATAAAGTTGAGCTACTCGAGGGTTTGCCGGATGCCAGGGTAAGCATTTATCAGCAGGGCGACTTCATTGATTTATGTCGGGGACCACATCTCCAGCGGACCAGCGAGATCGGTCCCCTCAAACTGCTTAGCATTGCTGGGGCATACTGGCGAGGCGATGAGCGCCGACCAATGTTGCAACGCATCTATGGCACGGTCTTTCTGAGGGAAGAGGAGCTAAAGGGCTATCTGGCGAGACTCGAGGAGGCAGCGCGACGTGATCATCGTCGCCTGGGACGGGAGCTCGATCTCTTCAGCATCCACGAGGAGGGTGGCCCTGGGTTGATT
This sequence comes from Chloroflexota bacterium, assembly GCA_023475225.1. Lineage (NCBI taxonomy): Bacteria > Bacillati > Chloroflexota > Chloroflexota bacterium. The sequence continues at coordinate 56,175 of JAMCVK010000045.1, read as the reverse complement.
TATTGGCATCCTAAGGGCGCTCGGATACGCGAGATCATCGAGGATTTCTGGCGTGCTGAACATCACAAGCGGGGTTATGATCTTATCTATACCCCTCATATCGGTAAGCTCGACCTGTGGAAAACGAGCGGTCATTGGGATTGGTACCGTGACAACATGTATTCTCCCATGGAAATCGAGGGACAGGAGTACCTGCTAAAACCGATGAATTGCCCCTTCCATATTCTTATTTACAAGACTAGGCTGCGCAGCTATCGCGATCTACCGCTGCGTTGGGCTGAGCTGGGGACGGTCTATCGTTACGAGAGGTCGGGGGTACTCCATGGGGCATTGCGGGTGCGTGGCTTTACCCAGGACGATGCCCATATCTTCTGCCGTCCCGACCAGTTAGAGGATGAGGTTGTTGGTGTTTTAGACTTTGCCCTCTTTATGGCAAGAGTCTTTGGCTACGATAGTTATGACCTTGAGCTGAGTGTTAGGGATGCGGCTGATTCGGCCAAGTATATGGGCAGCGATGAGGTGTGGGAGCACGCTGAGGCTGCCCTACGCCATGCTCTAGAGCGGCAAGGATCGAAGTATAAGAGGATGGAAGGAGAAGCTAAGTTCTATGGGCCGGCCATCGATATAAAATTGAGGGATGCGCTCGGTCGCCCCTGGCAGGGTCCTACCATCCAGGTGGACTTTAACCTGGCTGAACGCTTCGATGTGGTCTATATCGGGGAGGATGGGGCTGAACATCGTCCGGTAATGGTGCATAGGACAGTGTTGGGATCTATGGAGCGCTTTGTGGCCGGGCTAGTCGAGCACTACGCCGGTGCCTTCCCCGTTTGGTTGGCCCCGATTCAGGCCGTCGTCATCCCCATCGCGGACAGACACCTGGCCTACGCCGAACTTGTTGCGGACAGGCTAAGAAAGACTGAGCTGCGGGTGGAGGTTGATGGACGGCGAGAGAAAGTGAACTACAAGATTCGAGAGGCACAGCTGCAGAAGATACCGTATATGTTGGTTATAGGCGATAGGGAGGTGGACACGGGAACGATAGCGGTCCGCTTGCGTTCTGGGGAAAATATCGGTCCGCTGAGCATCGCTGATTTCATTCATTTGGCCAAACAGATTGCTGCTACTAAATCGTTCGACCTTCAAGGGGGATAGATAGATTTTGGGAATGAGGGCACAGCCCCTGGGAACCCCCGTTATTCGATGGACCTTGCTCTTTATTTGCCTGAAATTGGGGCGTATTTTATAATGATAATGGTGGCTGTCAGCAGATAGGGATAGAGATCAACATTCGTGTGTTGTTTCCCCCGGCCGGGAGTGATACGGCGAGGTAGGCGTGGCCAGTGGCGAAGCTTGGTGAGACGCTGCGGATGGCACGGGAACAGAGGCAACTGACGCTGGAGGATGCTGAGAGAACAACGTTGATCCGGCAGAAGATTCTCTCTGCGTTCGAGGAGGAGAACGTTGCTCAGTTACCCCCGTTCGTCTATGCCAGGGGTCTTTTGAAAATCTACGCCGAGTACTTAAACCTGGATGCCAACGAGATGGTTCGGTTGTTAGAGCAGACGTATGATCTCCCCAAAAGGTACGGCGTCATCCCAGCGACGAAGCGCATTAGCACTAATAGCCCCTTCACCCCAGCCCTATTTGTCACCATCATTATCTTGCTCGGCTTGTCCTTATTGCTTCTTTATCTTTATCAGGAGTACAGCTCTTTCGTTTCTAGCAGTGGCGGTGTTGGGACTTCGGCTACTCAGCCCAGCGGTACCGTTACTAGTGTGGCCGTTCTGCCTACGGCTACACCGACTGCTACTCCCTGGCCCAGCCCTACAGCGACCCCTACACCATATCCGGGGGTAACGATCGAAGCTAAGATAGTCGACCGAACCTGGCTCAGGGTAATCGTGGACGGAGTGATGGTTTTTCAAGGAATACTTGAACCAGGTATGACGATGACTTGGGCAGGGAAGGACAAGGTATTTATTCGTACTGGTAATGCTGGTGGTGTTGAGATTACTCATAATGGTAAGAAGAGGGGGCTGATGGGTAGCCGTGGCGAAGTGCTTGACCGAGAGTGGACAAGGGCTCAACCGGCAGAGGGGCAGCCATAGGGGTGAGACGGCTGTTGGCCAGCGAGCTTCACTATTGGGATTATAACTGCATTCAGGGCGACCGTACGTTGGTCACTTTGTACCGAGAAGGTCTTTACTGAAGCAAACAACTAGAACGGATCAGAGGGGGAGCTCAGCCTTGACAGGGGGGAGCCAATCCTATATGGTTAAGTTGGATTTGGGGGTGGATGGGTCCCGGTGGGTCTCGCGGTCTTCAAAACCGTTGGGAGGTACTTACAGGGTGTCTCTGGTGGGTTCGACTCCCACGCACCCCCGCCAATGCTGTCCTCGATCGAAGATTCTTTGAAGTGTGATCTTCTTCTCCTGTAATGCGTTACCAGCTCTGTAGACCGCAAGCGTTTCGCCTTTAGCAACATAGACTGTTCTCCTAAGCACGGATTCATAGCAATAGCGTGTATAGAATATGCCTGCGGAAGGCGACCCTATGCTAATGAGGCAGAGGATCAAGCGGCGGCCCGTTGATGGGCATGGTATAATGTTAGTGAGGGTGGCGCACTAGCGAAAGGAGGTACGTTTATGCCCATCTTTGTTGCGCTAGGACGAGCAACAGAGGAAGGAATGCGTAACTTGGGAGGGTTCTCACAGCGCCATGAGCAGGCTGTCAAACGGGCGGAGTCTATGGGGGGTAAGGTACTTGGCAGCTATGCTCTCCTTGGCCGCTACGACTACCTGGTTATCCTCGAGTGTCCTGATGTGGAGACCGCACTGAAGGTGCTGGCGCGGGAGGCCACCGGGGGTAATGTTCGCTATGAGACGATGATCGCCATTCCGATCGAGGAGTTCGCTAAGATTGTGGAGAGGATGTAGGGTTACTGTTCTTGTGTGTAGGTGTGCGCCATCCTCACTTGCTTATCTCCTGCTTGTAGGTTATGGGATGCTGGCGTAGTTGCTGGCATCTCATAAGTTATCTGGGGGCGTAAGGTTACAGTTACAAGAGAAATGAAGTTATGAGAAAACCCCGGCATATAACATGCTTAGCATTGGCTATAAGGATAGCATCCCTCAGTATAAGGAAAATTCGATTTAAGGAGTAGCGTGGCTATGAACTATTTCCTCTCCGAACAGCAGCAGGCTATCAGAGATCTTGCTCGGCAGATTGCTGAGGAGAAGATAAGGCCGGTTAGGGCTGAGTTGGACGAAAACGAGGAATTTCCCTGGGACCTGATGAAGGTGCTTGCTGATGCGGGCATGTTCAACATCTTTGTGCCTGAGAAATACGGTGGCTTAAGCGGTGGAACGCTGGATTTATGTCTGGTGATGGAGGAGCTCAGCCGCGTTTGTAGTGGGGTGGCGATCAGTTATGCGGCCAGTGCTTTGGCCGCTTATCCTATAGAGGCTTTTGGCTCGGAAGAGCAAAAGCGCAAATATCTCACTGACCTCGGTTCTGGGAAAAGGCTCGGTGCCTTCGCCTTGACCGAATCTTCGGCGGGAAGCGATGCTGCAGCAATCCGTACCACAGCGGATAAAGATGGGAATTTTTATGTTCTCAATGGCACAAAGCAGTTCATCACCAATGGCGGTGAGGCGGAGATATATGTTGTCATAGCTTTGACCGATAAAACTAAGGGACCACGGGGGGCCAGCGCCTTCATTGTGGAGAAGGGTACCCCCGGCTTCTCCTTCGGCCGCAAAGAGCAGAAGATGGGGATTCGTGCCTCAGCTACCCGTGAGCTGATTTTTGATGATTGTCGTGTTCCCAAGGAGAATCTGTTGGGGCGGGAGGGCATGGGGTTTATCCTGGCCTTACGCAATTTTGACCGCGCTCGCCCCGGAGTGGCTGCGCAGGCCGTGGGCATCGCCCAGGGTGCCTTGGAGGCAGCCGTAGAGTATGCGAAGCAACGCGTCCAGTTTGGGCATCCGATCTCTTCGTTTCAAGCCATTCAGCATACGCTGGCCGATATGGCCACGCAGATCGAGGCTGCCAGGGCTCTGGTCTATGCGTCAGCCAGAATGATCGATACTGGAGCTAAGGATTTCAGCAAAGAGTCGGCTATGGCTAAACTCTTTGCTACAGATGTAGCTATGAAGGTGACTATTGATGCTGTCCAGATTTTTGGTGGTGTGGGCTATATGCGCGATTACCCAGTGGAAAAGATGATGCGTGATGCCAAGATTACTCAAATCTATGAAGGAACCAATCAGATCCAACGAAATGTTATTGCCTCAGAGCTACTGAAGGGAAAATTAATGTGAGGTGAGGAAGCAATGGATGGCGAACTTGGGTTACTCCTGGCTGATTTGCAAACGAGACGGGCAGAAGTCCTCCGCAGACTGGGCGGCCTGAGCGAGGAGCAGTTGGAGCGAAAGGTGGAGTGGGCGGGGGTGGAGAGGACGGTTCGCTTCTTGCTTCATCGCTTTGCTGACCATGAGAAGGAGCATATTATTCAAATTAGGAAAGCTCGCCAGAATCTGGGATTGCCCCAAAGCGAGGCCCAAATGATTCTGTCCAAGGCTGAAGAGACGCGAGGCGAGTTGATCGGTGCATTGCTTGGAGTAAGCGATGAGCACCTGTCAAAGGTGACAAAGGAGGGGGAATGGACGATCAGGGAGGTGTTGCAACACCTCTGTGATACAGAGAAGTCCTTCTTGGACAAGATAGAGAGGGCTTGCGCTAAAATAGACTAAATCGCCAGCCAGTTTGAGGAATGAGGAGGATAGCTATGGGTGAGCCTACGCAACGCGATGTTGATGTTTTGCTCAAACTTTGGGAGCTGAGCATTGCGGAGAGGATGCAGGAGGCGATGGCTTGGATGCTATCGGAGTTCAGTGCCAAGGACTACACGGAGTTCAAGGAGAAGTACCCGAGAGGAAGCGAGGGGCGCCGCAAATTTAACCTTGTTTGTGGCAACTACGAGCTGGCCGGGCTGTTAATTGCAAGAGGTCTTCTTAATGAAGACCTCTATTTTGATCTGATCGGCGGTATCGAACCCCTCTGGGGCAGAGTCAAGGGGATAATGCCTGGTTGGAGGGCGGAAAGCGATCCCCGCATGTACGAGAATTTCGAGATCCTCCACCAGCATTATCTGAGGTGGCGAGAGTCTCACCCACCAAAGGTGACGGCCAGATAATCTCTGGCCGCTTGCATGTTAGGACCGCTAAATGAGAACTGTAGGGTATGTTATCTCTGCCATCGCCACGGTCGTCCTATCCTTCGCTAGCCTCCCTGTCGCTGTTGCCGCGCAGGGGATGATCGAGACTTTATACATGAGCGATCGCCTCGATCCGGATGCCCCAGTGATAACTGTTTTCCAGCCCAACACGGCCTCCGTAGTAGCGATCGTTGGCTTCGCCGGCTTGGTGAGCGGGCAAAACCTTACCATCAAGGCTCTTGATGCTGGCGGTATCGTCGTGGCCACGTATCAGCATGTTATCTCTGGACAAGCGGGCGATGTGCATCGTGGTATCTTAATGGCCCGCTTGATCCATTCATCCGCTAGTTTTCCAGCCAGTCTCTACCGTACTGAGGTGAGCATAGATGGGCAGATGAGCAAATCTGTGGCTTGGACGGTTAGATCCATTCCCACTTCTGTGTCCTCGACGGGTGATGTAAGCGCTCAGCTCCTTAATAGTCCTTTAGCGGCCGTGGCAAATACGGATGCCCGCTTCGGCATGGCCAATATCTTCCCAGATCACACTGCTGTTGGTGGGAAAGAGGCGCAGAGCAGCACACGATGGATGCGGCTGGCCAGGGATGGTGGAGCGGTGTCTAATCGTTTAGAGTTTAAGTGGCGTGAGATTGAGGCACGGCGGGGTGAATTCAACTACTCAGCCTATGATATGGTTGTCAAGGATAATCTCGACTATGGCCTGGTGCTGACAGGCATCCTCATTGATACCCCCAGTTGGGCCAGTATTACAGGGGGCTTTGGAAACCAGGTGCCCTCTAATCTCTATGCACCTGTGTTTCATGCCGATGGTTCACCTAACAAGGATAATTACTGGGGGAATTTTGTCTATAATACGGCCTTGCGTTACAAAGATGCGGTGCTCTACTGGCAGATTTGGAATGAGCCCAACCTGTCCCGATTCTGGTCGGCTACTCAGGCTGAATATTACCAGCTGTTGAAGGTCGCCTACCAGGCGATAAAAAGGGCTGATCCGAAGGCCAAGGTCATTTTGGGTGGATTTTCAGGCTACCAGGATATGAGGTTCTTAGATGGGGTTCTTCAGGTGGCTAAATCTGATCCTGCGGCCAAAGCGAACAATTTCTATTTCGACATACTATCCTGGCATGCTTATAGCCGAGCGCGTCAGCTGTTCGATGGGACCAATGCTTATCGGGATAAGCTTGGTGCTTACGGCTTATATCATCCGATTTGGATAACTGAATCGGGCATTCCGGCCTGGGATGACCACATGGTGCGCGGAACCGACCCTCGACCGTACCAATGGAGCGCTACACTAGACGAGCAGGCCTCTTACGTTATTCAATCCTATGCCTATGCTTTAGCGGCCAGCGCCGGCGTTGTTCATTATTATCGCTCAAGCGATACCGGTGAGCCGGAAGCCTGGGGTATGGTGAGAGGTGATGGCAGTCTTCGCCCGGCTTATATCGCCTATCAGGTGGTCACCAAATACTTTCAAAATGTGACAAGGGTCATTTTAAGTCACAATATGAGCGGTTATGACCAGGTGATTCTTGAACGTCCTGGTCAGAGGATCACGGCGCTATGGGCCAGCGGTCCTAATCCGGTTGAGGCCAGGGTTCCGGCCAGCAGAGAACAGGCTATCCTGGTCGATAAGTTTGGGCAAATGGCGGCAATCGGAGCGCGAGGGGATCAGTATCATCTCCTGTTGCCTCCGGCCACGGCCAATCTGGGCAATAGCACCGACGATTATATCATCGGTGGCGATCCCTACTTGATAGTAGAGGATGAATAAAGGCCACCGATCGCTACTCCACAGTCGTTGTCCTTGGAGGCTGTGTCGAATTGACAGTGGATATCGCACGCTTTAGAATGACCGCGTAATCGAAAGCAAGGGAAAAGCAAATTCCATCTCGAATTCTCATCTCGCCTATTAAGACGACGGTAAACTGCGAATCATGGAGGGGGGGACGTAGCATGGACTGGGGGATGGAAAACCGCCTGGCACGAGTGATCCAACCCGATGGACACTGTCTTTTCATGCCTATTGATCACGGCTACTTTCAAGGCCCTACCACCAAGCTGGAGGAGCCGGGCAAAACTGTTGAGCCATTGCTCCCTTATTGTGATGCCATCTTTGTTACCAGAGGAGTGCTTCGCTCAGCCATAAATCCCAAGATAAGCACACCGATCATTCTCAGGGTATCTGGTGGTACTAGCATCGTTGGGAAAGACCTGGCCAACGAAGGGATAACCACATCCATAGAAGAGGCTATTCGCCTCAATGTGGCGGCAGTAGGCATCTCCATCTTCGTTGGCAGCGAGTACGAGCGTGAATCCCTGTTGAACCTGGTAAGGCTGGTTGACGAAGGCGAAAGATATGGCATCCCGGTGATGGCGGTTACCGCCGTGGGTAAAGAGCTGGAGCGGCGGGAGGCCCGCTACCTGGCCCTGTGCTGCCGCATCGCTGCCGAATTGGGAGCACGGGTGGTAAAAACCTACTGGTGTGAGAATTTTGAGAAGGTTACCAGGGGTTGTCCGGTTCCCGTGGTTATGGCCGGTGGGCCTAAAGTGGACACAGAGCTTGAGGTTCTGGAGTTTGTGCATGATGGTATGCAAAAGGGTGCAGTTGGTGTGAATCTGGGGAGGAATGTCTGGCAGAATGAGTATCCTGTGGCCATGGTCAGGGCCTTGCGCGCCATTATTCACGAAAACGCCACACCAAAAGAGGCCTTTGATCTTTACAATAGCCTGAAAAGTGAGCTGGTGGCGGCGAGATAGCCAGGGTAAGGGCCAGCTTTGGTGGGAATAAACGACGCACTCTGGGAGGACTCGGGGCAGGGAAAACGATAACTAGTTTTTTGGGAGGCGATACTATGCGCGTTGCCATGTATTACAACAACCGCGATGTGCGGCTGGAGGAGATGCCCATCCCCAAGATTGGACCTGGCGAGTTATTGGTGCGGGTGGAGGCCAGCGGAATCTGCGGCAGCGACGTGATGGAGTGGTATCGCCTCCACAGGGTGCCCCTGGTGCTGGGACATGAGATCGCCGGGGTGGTGGCAGCGATAGGCGATGGAGTGCAACAGTACAAGGTGGGTGATCGCATCTCCGCCTCTCATCATGTCCCTTGCAACACCTGCCGTTACTGCCTGAGCGGTCATCATACTGCCTGCGATACCCTTCGCCGCACAAATTTTGATCCCGGTGGCTTTGCCGAGTACCTCCGTCTGCCGGGCATCAACGTGGACCGGGGGGTGTATCGACTGCCTGACGAGGTATCTTTTGAAGAGGCGACCTTCATCGAGCCGTTGGCCTGTATCCTGCGGGGGCAAAGGGTAGCGCGTTTGCAGCCGGCCTCAAGCGTGCTCGTTCTCGGCAGCGGGATTGCGGGGCTGCTTCACATACACCTGGCCCGTGCTCTGGGGGCAGGACGCGTGGTGGCGACAGATATCATTGACTACCGGCTGGAAATGGCCCAACAGTTTGGGGCTGACGCCGTAATTCAGGCCGAAGATGATGTGCCGGCCCGCCTACGCCAAATAAACGACGGCTGGCTGGCCGACCTGGTGATAGTGTGCACAGGGGCCACAGCGGCTATGGCCCAGGCACTGCAATCGGTGGAACGTGGGGGCACTATCCTCTTCTTCGCCCCGACCGACAAGGGCGTCACCATCCCCCTTTCGGTAAATGACCTCTTTTGGCGTAACGACATCACCCTCACTACCTCTTACGCTGGCAGCCCCGCCGACCACGTGGCGGCGCTAGAACTGATCCGCTCACGGCGAGTTCAAGTGCGGGAGATGATCACTCATCGACTAAGCCTTGCGGAAACGGGACTTGGCTTCAAATTAGTTGCCGAGGCACAGAATTCGATGAAGGTGATCATCGAGCCTCAGCGGTAGTGGCAATGCGGCCTGCTTCATTCTGGTCCATAAGTTTGGGCGAACGATAATCGGACCGCAAGGCGATCAGTATCGTCTCCATTTGACCCTGGCCAATGTGGGCAATAGCACCAACGATTATATCGTGGGTGGCGACTTTATCAGTCGAGGATGAGTAAAGACAGCCGTTTGCTACTCCACAGCCATCATCCCTGCTGGGATCAGAGAGGCGATGAACGCAATATGGGCTGAACTCTCGACTAAGTCGGCCAGGTGGTAGGCCATGGTCAGGTCGGTGCCCATAGTGAGGATGCCATGCTTCTTCATAAGTAGGGCTCGCAGGCCACCATACTTTTGCACGGCCTCGATGACCAGTTCCCTCAGTTGAGTAGATCCAGCTGGGGCGTAGTCAATGCAGGGCACCAGCTTTAGGGCTCCCTGCGCCGAGCTGGTTACCAAAGGGAGTTCAGTACCACGCAAGGAGTAAGCAGTCGCATGGGGCGGGTGAAGATGGATTACTGCGCCTACATCCGGTCGTAAACGATAAATCGCCGCGTGGAAAGCCGTCTCCATTGATGGTCTTGATTGACCTTTTTGTTCGGCTGGATTGCCATCCAAATCAACGGTTATGATGTTATCGGTAGTCATATCACCAAGCGACACACCGCTTGCCGTGATGAGAAGCTGAGCCGTACCTGGAATACGTACACTGACATTGCCACCTGTGCCTGTAACTAGTCCGCGCTCGTAGGCGCGACGTGCGATGCGCGCTAACTCATCTTTTTGTGCTTCAATAAGGCTAGTCTCAGCCATAAATGTTCCTCCGGTATTTATTGATCTTGTCTGTTAGTCACATAGCTATGCCACGGCGGTACTCAGCCGGGCGAGCCTGTCTATACTGCAAGCAGCCGCATTCGTCAGACAGGGGTATCTGCTTCATTGCTCGTAGGACTAAGCGGGCCATGTCTGCTTTATGATGTAAGCGGACCTGGTCTAATTCCTTACTCTCCCATTCCTCGGAGATCCCCTCAGCGAAGTTGACGGTGAGATAGGCGGCTGCATAACATGCCCCGATCTCCCGAGCCAGATATACTTCTGGGACCATGCTTTGGCCGAGGACGTCGCAGCCTACCTGTTTGAAGAAGCGCACCTCGGCTGGTGACTCAAAGCGCGGTCCCTCGAATATACCCATGAGTCCCCGCTTGTACACGCGGCCGAAGCCAAGCCTTGCGGCCGCATCTTCCAGGGCGTCAGCGATCTGGGGACAGATAGCCTGCTTCAGTCTTATCAAATATTGAAAACGCGTGGTCCCCAGACTGGTAGGGCGGCGCTTAGTGAAGTCGAAGAAATCGGTGGGGATTACCAGATCTCCCGGATAAATGAACTCATTAACGGAGCCGGCAGCGCCCTCTACGATGATCTTCTTCACGCCAGCCTGTTGTAGTACCCAAAAGACCTGTTCGGAGGAGCGGTCAGCGATGGGATCGATGCCGACCTTCCATCCATGAGAGGCCACGGATAGGAATGACCTTTTTATCCCATCCACCGTGTAGCGGGCATCGATCTCGAGCAGTTGAAATTTTGCGCTTTGGCCATAGGGGGTCTCAAAGACTAAATCATCCTGGAGGACGTGTATTCCTTCTTCCTGGGCCTCAGCAGGGAAGTCACAGGCCCAGGTGCCGGTGCCTCGAATAAGGGCAAAGTTCGCCGCTGGAATCGTGTTGCTCATCAACTTACTCCTCGTAGACTTCGTCCGTATTGCCAACCTGTCGGGCTGTATGCTAGAATGCACGTGTCTGGATTATAGTCTTGGTCGGTCAACATGTCAACGCAAATCCGGCCGCTGATTCTACTGCTCTCTCGATCACTTCAGGGCATGTCTCTCCATTGGACGCCCTTCAATAAATCTTCGGTGAATACAGGAGGCGCACAGGATGACGAAGACCTACGCAGAACTGAATCCATCCCCCAGGGTGTTACTGGGGCCTGGCCCGAGCAATCCTCATCCTCGAGTGCTACGGGCAATGTCTTCCCCGGTTGTTGGGCATCTAGACCCAGATTTCCTAAAGGTGATGAGCGATACCAAAGAGCTGCTCCAGTATGTCTTTCAGACGTCAAATGATTTGACCTTTCCCATCTCCGGAACAGGTAGTGCTGGTATGGAGGCGGCCCTCGCCAATCTGATTGAGCCAGGCGATGGGATATTAGTCCTCGTGAATGGCTTTTTCGGCGGGCGGATGTGTGAGATGGTGGAGCGATATGGGGGCGAGTTGATTCGAGTCGATATACCTTGGGGGCGGATCATCGAACTGGATGATGTGGAGCGGGTTCTGAAAGCGAACAAGGTAAAGGTGGTTGCTTTGGTTCATGCTGAGACCTCTACGGGAGTCCTACAGCCCTTGGAGGGGATTAGTCGCCTTGTCCATGGATACGGTGCCCTTTTACTGGTTGATGCCGTCACATCGCTTGGTGGTTGTCCTCTTAAGACCGATGAGTGGGGATTAGATGCTTGCTACAGCGGTAGTCAGAAATGTTTGGGTTGCCCCCCAGGATTGGCGCCAATTACGTTTGGGCCACGAGCTATAAGCGCCTTAAAGGATAGAAGGAATAAGGTTGCTAACTGGTACTTGGATCTCTCGCTTGTGCAGCTGTATTGGGGTCCAGAGCGAACCTACCATCATACGGCTCCCATTTCGATGAACTATGCTCTGCGGGAAGCCTTACGCATCGTATATGAGGAGGGGCTTGAGGCGCGTTTTAAGAGGCATCAGCTGAACCAGCAAGCCCTATTGGCTGGATTGCTGGCTATGGAATTACAACCCTTTGCCCAGGAGGGGCACCGACTCTGGACATTAACTACTGTGCGCGTCCCCGAGGGCATAGATGATGCCAGAGTGCGTGGCCGGCTACTTACAGAGTTCATGATCGAGATCGGGGGTGGGTTGGGCCCCACAAAAGGGCAAATATGGCGCATTGGACTTATGGGCTATTCCTCCAGCAAGAATAATGTGTTGTTGTTCCTAGGTGCCTTGGAGCAGGTATTAGCCAGCGAAGGCTTTGGTCTTCCTGCTGGGGCAGGAGTAGCAGCAGCTAATCAGGTGTACTGTGAAGCCCGGGGGATAGCGATGACGGCGGGCGTCTGACGGTTAGCCGCTTGGCGTGTTCGATGTAAGGAAGCGGGAAAAATATATCGCCATTAGTGAGATATGCCGCGCGCCGGCTGGGTACGCTAGCGTTGGGGTGAGGCGCGAGGTATGCGCAAGCGGTACGAGCGTGAAATAGAAGAGATACTTAGTAAGATACCGGATTTCTTGCCTGCGGAACCGCGCCGGCAGCGGATAAGAAGGGTGCTGCGGCGTCTCCTTAGTCGTGCCCAGGTGGCCCTGATAAAGGCGAAGAACTCACCAACCTCGCTACTGATAGGTAGCTTTGGTTTCGCTTTGCTTGGTTACATCTTGCGCCATTTGGCGCCTTCGCTTGCCTTCTACAGCGGGCTGTTCAGCCTGCTCCTTTTCTTGACCGCTATAATCGCCACGCTTATCTGGCAACGGCCACATTATGAGCAACGCTGGCGCGGAAGAGTAATCGAATGGCCTAAGCAGGTCAGCTGGTGGAAACGGTTTTGGCGGGAATTGCGGACAAAAATCCACTACTGGACTCGGAAATAACCGAGCCCTTAATTTTGTAAGGGCTATTGCTTAAATGGTGCTGTGATACGCTATTTCTTAGTTGCGCCGATCCTATATACCTTTGTCCCACAGTCGGGGCATGTACCTACCGTCGCCGGGCGACCCGTCTTCATGGTTATGGGCTTGGGGTCCTTGATCGTCTTGGTTGCTCGGCATTTGACACAGTAGGCTTCCATCGGCCTTCCTCCCTAACATTTTTTATTTCCAGTGTCGCAGCAAGCCTGGCCACGGCTGCGACCACCCGCACTCAATAATACCACGTCTGCAAGGATAATGCTACTGTGTGTGCTCTTGCTCAGAGAGACGGTCTATAGAGATGTTAGATTAGAAATGAAGAGGAACTGGGGATGCTATCCCCCAGTTCCTATCTGAGTGTCTACAGTCTTTGTCTCTTGGCGCTGCCCCCTGTCTTAGTGGTTTCCCTAGTCTTTCGAGCCGTCCGCTCAGCTGCCGCTGGATGAGGCGCGAATCTTGTCATAGCAGGCGCTGCAGTAGACTGGCCGATCGTTCCTAGGGATGAAGGGTACTGTCGTTGAGGTGCCACACTCGGCGCAGATGACAGAATGCATCACGCGCGAGGCGGAACCTGAGCGTTCACGTCGCCTAGAGGCTCTACAGGCCGGACAACGTTGAGGCTCATTCAAGAGTCCCTTCTGCTGGTAGAACTCCTGCTCGCCGGATGTGAAGACGAAGGTAACGCCACACTCCCGGCAAGTTAGGGTCTTGTCCTTGAACTCCACCTTTTGACCTCCTTATGTATTATTGGGTCACTGTTTGGTCGGGCCCAGCGCCATTCGTTGTACTACCGTAGAGCATTCGCGTAACCGTGTATGTATCTTGCGCAAGTGACCACATGGACCGAAACGTGTACCACCGGGCGGTAGTATACAACAGGAAATAGCGAAATACAAGTGTTTTCACGAGAAGTTGACACTTCTGGGAAATCGAATATAATGCTGCCCTAGTGGGCTTTGTCCTAAGAGGAATGAAGATGGAGGGATGAGACCAGTTGTACCAGAAAAGTATTCTTATTAATGGCCTGCGCATAATTACAGATGAGATACCACATGCACATTCGGTAAGCGTGCTCCTTTTTATCAACGTTGGCTCTCGCAATGAGCTTAAGGAGTCGAGCGGCATCTCACACTTCGTTGAGCATATGCTCTTCAAGGGTACAGAACGGAGGCCAACCCCTAAGGATGTTTCCGGGGCTATCGAAAGTGTGGGAGGATTATTGAATGCTGAAGCCGGAAAGGAGCTGACAGTCTATTGGGCCAAGGTGGTGCGCTCTCATTTGCCCTTGGCCTTAGATGTGCTGGCCGATATTATTCGCCATTCTCGTTTTGATCCGCTAGAGATAGAAAAGGAACGAAGGGTCATTACAGAAGAGCTAAATATGCTTTTTGATACGCCTTACGAATGGGTGGATATCCTTTTCGATGAAATTCTCTGGGGAGATCAGCCTCTGGGACGCAATATAGCTGGTACTAAGCAAACGGTGGCTACTCTGACACGGGAGACTCTCCTTACATATATGGAGCAGCATTACAGCCCTAGCTCAGCCGTAGTTAGCATCGTTGGGGCTATAGACCACCAAGAGGTGGTTGATAGAGTAGCCAGCCTCCTCAGTGATTGGGAACCCGGGCCTAATCCATCGTGTTCTCCCGTGCTCCTTGAGATGAGAGGTCCGCTGGTTCATGCCCAATCGAAAAGGACGGAGCAGGCTCATCTTTGTCTTGGAACGCGAGGCCTGTCCTATGCTCATCCCGATCGTTTCACTTTAGGTCTCTTGAACGTTTTGTTAGGAGAGGGAATGAGCTCACGCTTGTTCCAGGAGATTCGGGAGAAGCGTGGATTGGCCTACGACGTCCACTCCTATGTTCACCATTATCGAGACGCGGGCTGTGTAGGCGTCTATGCCGGAGTTGACCCGAAGCGCATAGAAGCGGCTGTTGAGGCGATCATGACAGAGATCAAGAAGATTGCTCGGGATGGTGTAGCGGAGGAAGAATTGCGCACGGCCAAGGAGTTCTGGAAAGGCCGTATGTTACTAGGAATGGAAGATACCCGCAGTCTGGCGGCCTGGATTGGATCTCAAGAGATCCTTCTTGGGCGTATCTTAACGCTGAACGATGTTATAGGCATTATTGACTCTACGACGACTACTGATATCCAGCGTGTCGCCCATCGAATCTTTGACGAGCAAGAATTCAGATTAGCTGTGGTTGGGCCATTTGGCCCCCATATAGAACAACGCCTCCAGCGTTTACTCTAAGTCTGCGCCAATGCTCGATCACAAAAAATGACCGACTGGCACATTCCCTCAAGATGATTTAAGGCAGGTTTGTGGCCCGATCGTCCCTAAGAGGAGATTCACTGTGATATGGCTGGCATTGGGGGCAAAAGTGGGCGTTGCGTCCGCCGATCTTGAGGCGTTGGATGGGGGTTTGGCAATGGTGACATGGTTGCGCTAAGCGGCGATAAACATATAGGTTGAACTGATGAGCCCCTGGCTGTCCGGAGGCGTCGCGATAGGCGCTAAAGGTAGTGCCTCGATCCTCGATACCGCTTCGTAACACGGTGCGAATCGCTTGATACAGCTGTGCTATCTCCGCCTCAGTCAGCGTCGCAGCACGTCGTAGGGGGTGAATTCGAGCCAGAAACAGCGCTTCATCGGCGTAGATATTACCTAACCCGGCGATGAATCGCTGATCCAGGAGAAGGGGCTTGATCCTACCTGGATGCGTCCTTAAACGTTGATTGAAGGCGTCAAGGGTGAACCCATTTTCCAATGGCTCAGGGCCCAGTTCGGAGAGGATGCCCTGGTATTCTGCTTCTCTCACCAGGAAGAGGCGACCAAACTTGCGTAAGTCAACAAAGCGCAGTTCCTGGCCGTCGTCGAGATGAAGAATGAGGCGAGTATGTTCCTCCACCGGGTCCTGTTGGGATCGCAATAACAATCGTCCAGTCATCCTGAGATGAACGAGCAGGTAATCTCCATCGGATAAATCAAAGATGATGAACTTGCCCCGCCGTCTGAGGCCGCCGATTTTCGGATTGGTTATCTGGTGTTGGAACTCATCTACAGTGGGGATGGCGATGGAGCCAGGCCAGCATATGGTAACGGAGGTGATTCGTTGACCGTTCAATTTTTGAGCTAGGTCTCGAGTAATGGTTTCGACTTCGGGAAGTTCAGGCATCGTCCATCATGTCTATTCTACCCATCTCGTCCCAATTAGGACCAACTTTAAGTTCAACCTCCACGGGTACGGAGAGGGGTAAGGCATTCTCCATCATGCTTTTGACGGTATGTTTCATCTCATCTAACTCCTCAAGAGGGATCTCAAAGAGGAGCTCATCATGAACCTGGAGAATCATCCGGCTTTTTAGCCGGCGTTGGGATATGGTTTGATCCAGTCTGATCATAGCTATTTTGATGATATCAGCAGCAGTGCCCTGTATGGGCATGTTGATCGCCTCACGTTCGGCGGCCATCTTTATACCTCGATGCGCAGCCCTGATCTCTGGCAGGTAGCGACGGCGGCCAAGAAGCGTGGTGACGTATCCTTTCTCCTCCGCCCATCGCTTTGTCCTCTCCACATAGCGGCTCACACCATTATATTTCTCTATATAGTTGCTTATATACTGAGCGGCCTGTGGTCGGGGGATTCCAGCACTGGCCGATAGCCCGTAGTCGCTAATGCCATAGATAATGCCAAAGTTAACGATCTTAGCCAATCGACGCATCTCCGGAGTAACCCTCTCCAGGGGAACGTCGAAGATCTCCGCAGCAGTGGCGGCGTGAATATCCTCTTTTGCGGCGAAGGCAGCCAATAGGCGCTGGTCCTGACATATGTGGGCGAGGATACGCAACTCGATCTGGGAGTAGTCTGCGGAGAGCAGAACGTGATTCGGCTTGTCGGCGATGAAGGCGCGTCGAACCCGTCGGCCCACTTCCGTCCGAATAGGGATATTTTGCAAGTTGGGATCGCTGGAGCTGAGCCGTCCCGTCGTTGTAGCCGTTTGATTAAATGAAGTGTGGAGGCGCCCTGTCCTGGGATGAATAAGAAGCGGCAGGGCATCAACATAAGTGGATTTCATCTTCATCATTTCTCTATATTCGATGATGAGATCGATGATGGGATGGACATTCTGCAGCTCCTTAAGAGCATCAGCGTGGGTGCTATAGCCCGTTTTCGTACGACGTGTCGCCGGTAATTTCAACTCCTCGTAAAGGACGCTTCCCAGCTGTTGAGTGCTGTTGATATTAAAGCGGTGACCGGCTTCCTGGTAGATCCTCATCTCCAGCTCAGCGAGCTTATCGTGGAGCTCTCGTGAGATCTGTTTGAGGAAGGGGATGTCGATAGCCACGCCGTGCTGTTCCATCCTGGCTAAGACCGGCACGAGTGGTATCTCTACCGTGGCAAACAACTCCCACAGGTCGGCCTCGCGCAGCTCTGGGGCTAAGGTCTGCGTCAAGCGGTAGGTCACAGCGGCGTCAGCGCAAGCGTATGAGGCTGCGATCTCCAGTGGGACATCGGCCATAGAAATCTGGGTCTTCCCCCCGCCGATGATCGCCCTGATGGGAGTCATCTCCAGTTCTAATTTCCCCCAGGCTAGATCCTTAAGATTGAGGGTTCGTCGCGAGGGATCTAGAAGGTAAGCGGCGACCATCGTATCGAACGCTAATCCCTGTATCTCTAGGCCATGGTGGGAAAGCACGATTAAATCGTACTTTCCATTATGGGCATATTTAGCTATGGAAGGATCCTCAAGGATGGGGCGCAATTTCCTGAGAACTAACTCTATTGGTAGCTGGGCTGGTTGCTCCTTATAGGTTTCTAGGCTGGGACGGTGTCCTACCGGAATATAGTAAGCGCCCCCCGGCTCAAGGGCGATAGCGATTCCCACGATGTCTGCCCGCATAGCATCCTTAGCGCTTGTTTCCAGGTCAATGGCCAAGCCAATCGAATTCGTTAAGCGGCCGATCAGGTTTTGGAGTAATTCTGAGCTATTGATGACTTGATATTTACCCTGTTCTACAGGCTGTTTGACGGCTAATGGGCTAAGGGCGAAGGGTGAAATTAACGGCTTTACCCTTGCTTCAAATCGCTCATCAACCAGCTCATCAAAAAGGGTGAGCTGTACAACGGATGAGTCCTTGACCCCTTCTCTTAAGGGAGTGGTAGTAGTGGCTTTGGTCATCTCTTCGTCCTCTGGTTCAGTGGGTAGCTTTGAGGCCAGGGTGCGAAACTCCAGTTCGCGCAGGAACTTCATCGCTTGGGCTCGATCATACTTACCTCTGCGGCAGGTGGAGAGGTCAAGTTGAATGGGAATTGTGGTGACGATTAAGGCCAGTTGCTTGCTGATATACGCTAGCTCCTTATGCTCTTCGAGTCTGGCGCGGAGTTTTGGCTCGATTTGATCGAGGTGAGCATAGATACCATCAAGATCGCCAAATTGGTTCAGCAGCTTGGCCGCTGTCTTTTCACCGACGCCTGGTACTCCAGGGATGTTGTCCGAAGGATCGCCCTTGAGAGACTTAAAATCGGGCAATTGTTGGGGTTTTAATCCATATTTCTGGTGTACGGCCTCCTCATCATACAAGGCGATATCGGAGAAAGCCCTTTTCGATGTTAATACCCGGATTTTAGGCCCAACTAACTGTAGGGCGTCGGTATCGCCGGTGACGATTACTGTATCTATATCCTGTTGGCTCGCTTGTCTAGCCAGGGTACCTAAGACGTCATCTGCCTCATACCCTTCCACCTCGAACATAGGGATGTTAAGTAGAGATACCAGCTGGTGAACACGATCAAATTGGTCGAAGAGTCCTTCTGGAGCTGGGGGACGCTGTGCCTTGTAACCCTCGAACTGGCGATGACGAAACGTTGGAGCGGCTTTATCAAAGGCGACGGCCACATATGCTGGCTTCAGTTCCGCCATAACTTTAAGAAGCATGGAGGCGAAGCCGTAAATAGCGTTGACCAGTTCGCCCTTGCTGGTTGTAAGAGGAGGTAAGGCGTGGAAAGCACGGTGAAAAAGGGCGTTTCCATCAACCAGGACTAGTGTTTCTTTCATTTGCCTACCATACTACGTTTCTGTCCCCACTCTGCCCAGGTGGTTTCACCGAGAGAGGCCAATTTCTGGTTGAGCTCTCTCTTCAAAACGGCGATCCTGTCCTGGAAGGTGGGCGAATCGAACGGTGGACTGGTCATAATTAGGGCATCCTCTCCATTATCGGTGTAATAATGACGGCGTAGGCCCTCTTCAGTCAGTCCATATTTCTTGTACAGTTGTTGAGCAGCAGTGTTTGATATTCTGACTTCAAGGGTCAATCTTTTGGCGCCTTCTGCTATAGCCAGGTCAATCAGACTAACGAACAGCAGCTCGCCTACTCCTCGCCGCTTTAGCTCTGGCCTAACAGCTATGGTCGTAACATGGGCCTCGTCAACCATGAGCCAGAATCCAGCATAACCGACGATGGTGGGTTCAGGGCCTGCGGCAGGTGGCCCAAACTCTTGTAGTTGCAAAAAACGACGAACGGCTTGCTTTAGGGATGAGGCTATGCCTGTCGATTGAGGGGATGGGGGTGTCGATTCCTCCGGCGTTTCACTGGGTTCTATATCGAGTCGTTTGGCCACGATATAGTGGGCAAGGCGGTTCTCCCTCAATTCGCGTCCATAGGCGTGTGCTGGCCAGGGAGAGCTAAACGTCTGTTTTTCGATTTGCCCGATTTCTGGTACGTCGCCTAATTCCATAGTCCGGATAACAATGCGCATCGGTCTAACCCCTGGATTTCTCCACCGTGTCCCTGTCCATCACTGGACCCTTTGGCCGTGTCACTGCTGGCTGCCGCAAGTAAAGGGGCTCAAGGGTGGCAGGATCGTCTATCTGGTTGTCCTGTATGCGTTTCCAACCCAATTCGGCCAGGTAGCCGGCTCGTCTTAATAAGGCGGCGGCCCTTGGGATGATAGCTAGTGTCCCTAAACGTGCTTTTATCTCCCCAATCAATTGGAGAGAAATCTCTCCACAAATGAGGGTGGGCCGCTGAGTCCGCTGGTAGACGGTTGAGAGGATGGTGAGCTCTGGTTTCTCAACCTGTTTCCAGTCATTCCCTTCTGCCTTGTATAAGGCCGTGTAGACCTCTCCTCTTCCGGCCTCCAGGAGTGGGCGTATCAGCAAGCCGGGCTGGGCATATTGATAAGCGGTACTCTCCAGGGTGCTCACACCAACAATAGGGATGGACAGAGCGAAGGCCAGTCCCTTCGCTGTGCTTAAGCCGGCCCGAAGTCCAGTAAAGCTGCCGGGACCGATGGCCACGGCTAAGCCCGATAATTGCAGCGAAGCCGATCCATCTTGAGTGAGCATCTGCTGCACTTGGGGTAAAAGCCGCCTGGTGCAGCTCTGGTCTACCCACCAGGTACATTCAGCACGGACCCCATCGTGATATAGGGCTATACTGGCCAGGCGTGTCGAGGTGTCAATGGCGAGCAGCATGGTCGCGCTCCTTACTGAGGGTATCTTTCAGTTGCTCTAGCAGGTCAATATATCGCTGACCTTGGGCGCACATGTTTATCTCTCTGGTGTGATCGTCTACTAACGTAAGTTCGATGTGGAGGGCCTCTGCGGGGAAAACATCGCTGGCGTGGTTAGCCCATTCGACCACAGATACGCCGTTTCCAGAGAGATATTCTTCTAAGCCAAAACCAATCGCCTCATCTTCATCAGTGATACGGTAGAGGTCGATATGGTAAAGCGGAATGCCCTGTCTTCTGTCGTCAGGCTGATACTCGTTAGCCAGCACAAAGCTAGGACTTGTAACCGGTTCTCTAATCTTCATTCCCCTGGCTATTCCTTGGATCAAGCACGTCTTGCCTGCGCCGAACTTACCTTTCAAAAGAACAATGTCGCCAGCGCGAAGGAGCCTTCCTAGCCAATAACCAACACGCCTTGTTTGATTAGGACTATTACTAAGAAGAGAAACGTTCATCGTTCTTTCCATAAGCAAATTATACAATCCAAGGATAAAGTAAACAATGTTCAGCAGCCTTAATGTTCGCTCCTCAGCCTGCCTCTGACCTTTTAGGTGTGAGTGATGGACGACCTTCGTCAAGGGGGAACAGACCATGCTTGAGACCTCTCTCACTCAGGCCTATCTGGCACAGGCTGGAGGTAAGGTAATGTAGTGCGGCATCGATAGTGGAACAAGGTCCATCCTGCTGGACGAGGAACAGGGAAGATTTGCCTCCGTCTATCTAATGTTCTCAGGATTTGCGAAGTCTACAGGCACTTGGATGAGCGAAGCGAGCCTAAGAGCCCACGTTAGATGTACTCTGCACTGTATAATGTCCCAGCTAGCGTCTATCTACGCCCTCTCATCTCTGACAGTTCCTCTTGTATCATTTCTAACGGTGGCGTAAAGAAATCGAATACCTCATACAAAGGCTTTGTAAGAGCCGTAATGATCTCCGGCAGGGTTGCACTAATATTGTTAGCCGAGATGAGTATCTTCGAAGTAACGGAGTTTTGCCTTGACTGATGAACAGGATCCAGAAATCTTCGCGAGTTTGCCCAAGGTACGAGGGTGCGACTAGAGAGACCCTCCCATGTGACGCGAAAGATTATCGATGCCGACTGGTCTGGTAGCATGACGGTGGCCAAACGCTCTGCGTGCAGCAAGCATTCTCCGACTCGCCATACTGGGAGAGTGAGATCGAATCTAGTTCCTGGCTCAAACTGATCGGGCACACAGTCCTCTTGATATCCTCGCAAAAGGAACATCATCCCTTTAGGAGAAGCGCGCCAGAAGTCAGAATGAGCGGCGTCGTTGAAGCGGGTATTCACCAGCCAACATTCTATAAGGCCATTGTAAGGATATGGCCCGATCTCATCTCTGGTAGGAACCCACCAAGGTGGCCAACCTGTCTCATGGCCTTGGACCACGGTCAAAATGTCCAAGAAGTCTTCGAGCGTTGGCGGCTGGAAATCGCCTATGATCGAGTAGGCTACTGTCCAGATCCCATTTGAAAAGCGAGACGGTCTCTCCTCTGAAAGCTTTTCAGCTACTAGCGACTCCCACCGAGCTCTCGATTCCTGAATCCAACGTTCAAGTCCTCTTCGCGCCTCTTCTTCAGGCCCAGGAGCACGAGAGACTTCGCCAAATCCGAACAGGAGGTCTCTGATACCCTCGAGAAGGTGCTCTCTATTTGCCCTGACACAACGGCTGATTAGATCATCCCACTCCTGCCCCGACTGTGGAGGCTCGCTTACAGGTCCAGGACGTCTAATATAGTAGTTGTTTTGGCGGACATGGCTTTGGTTGGGACCGTCTCGCTTAGCACGAATTGGAACCCTGTGACCCCCTGGTACTACTATTATCGGAAAGTCGCATCCACTCTCCGGATGAGATACATGGTATACATCACAATGAAAGGATGGTTCAGCATAACGCTTGACAATACCGTTAATGCAATCCTGCCTATAGCTGTTTAAGTTATACGGCCTCAGCTCAGCTGGAACCCATCTTCCCTCTACCTCAGTGAAGCCTATAAGAATGTAACCACCTCCAGAATTGGCAAGCGCCAAGATAGCCTGGGCAAGATTGGCTTTATCGTCGTCGAGTGAGAGATCAAGCCAGCCCTTCAGCTCTGTATTCAAATCTTCGCGGGGGTAAGTAAGGAGATCTTGAAGTCGCCTTTCAATGTTATTCGATGGCTGTCCTTGTTCCGCCATTCTATCTAGCCTATCCTAGGCAAAGTACGCCTAGAGGAATCGGCGTAAAAAGAAGTTTTGCATAAGCAGAATTTGGATGAAGCAAAGCGTGCCCCTTACACCATCTTGGGCGATGAGGCAGTCTCATTTATTCACCTTCTGCATTATTATCAGATACTTAAATCCCCTTAGGTAAAAATTGTATTTTCTTGCCCTTTCATGCCAAACAGGTGTATTGGATGTTTGGTTATGCCTCGACACACAGATGATATCTATAGGTTTAAAGTAGTTCTCAAGGATGGAGTAAAGTTTAAAACCTACTGGTACAAATTTCTTCTTTTTTGCTTGATCTCCAATAAGCCATGCCATATATTTCCATGGTTTCAGAATACGGTAGATTTCTTTCGCAACTCCTTCTAATTCCTCAAAAAATCTAGGATCTTCGCAAGATATGTTGCCAATATTATCCGAATGATCATTGTACTTTATGTTATCTGAATAAGGAGAATCAATAAAAACAAAATCTGCAATTTCGTTATCTAAGAACAAATTTCTGGCATCGGCTTGTTTTATATCGTTTCTATACGGCACAATATCAAAACCTATGCATCTTCGATTTTCTTCCTCACAAACATCAATAGTCGTGCCGCTGCCACACATCAGGTCGATTACTAAGTCTCCTTCCTTCGTATATCTTTGAATAAGATTCCAGATAACAAATGCGGGGGTCACACCAGGATACCTATTGTCGCCGTGAGGTCTATCTCCATAATTTTGGGTTGGGAAGTCCCATAATGTGGTTGTTTCAAATTTGGGCTGTTTCTTACTCATCTTTTATCCTACTTATCCCAATCATAGTAGTTTGTTTTTTATCACCCCCCGTTTTTCAATAACCCCTTTAAGTCTTCTATAAAATGCTCGAACAATTTGACCTTACCACTTTCCTCAATCGCCTCTTCGGTCAAAACATAACTGCCATCAAGGTCCACTTCTACGATTGCCCTGCCCTTTTTAGCCGGACTCTTGTAAGTTAATGTCCCATCCTCGTCAGGTGTGACAAAATAAACTTTAATGTGTTTCGTCGCTTCATCTTGGAAAAGTTTGAGCTTCCAATAACCTGTTTGAGCGATCCTCTCTCTTAGGGTAACTTTGCTTGAGATAGCTGCCAAGACCTTGCAATTTTGAGAATTGTAAATGATGATATCAACGTCTGGTAAATGCAATCCAAATTCTCCATAATCAATAGCTATATTCCTTTTCACCTGGCTTAATTCCCTGGAAAGGTTTGTAGTTCTTTCCAATCTATTGCCATTAACAACTTTCAATCCAAGCTGCTCAACTTCATCAGTAATAACATATTGAACTAACTTTTCCAGATTTTTCCCTTTAAAAGCGCGCCAACTTTGTTCATGATCTCCCCTAGGAGTGGGATCTCTTAACCAGTCTTGTCTGTGGATTTCCTTAGCCTCTTCGAGCAATTCTGAGATATGCTTGTATGCTCCTGCTCCTAGCTGCTCTTTCTTCCTTAGATATAATCTTTTTAAATCTTCAAATGTCATAACCCTCATTCCTTAAAGCCGATTACAATGTATTCCAGAGGATAGGCTTCTGAATTTGCCTCCCTGGTATTGGCAAATCTGCCTGTCTTCTCATCCCTCTTCTGTGGAAGTATTTTTGAAGGAATTTCCCTCTTTATTATCCTATCAAGTTTAAATCCAGAGTGCTGCAAATCCTCAGCGAAAACTTCAGCATTGAGTACATCAACACCTTTTAGCCTCGTATCACCTATCACATAGCAACATCTGCCACCGTGCTTTAAGGTTCGGAAGCTCTCATCAAATACTTCCTCCATATCAATAAAAAACGCTTCGATCTCCTTTGCCATTTTCATACTTCTTTCAGACATCTTATGAACTATGTCTATAGCAATTTTACTTCTCAATCTCTTATTCTCGTACTTTTTGTACGATGTTCCGATAAACTCTTTTTTATACTCTGTTAAATCGTCCGCCAAATCAAGCCAAATCGTTGATAATTGATGCAAGTCTGCATATTCGTAACTGGTAACATAAGGACTTGAAGTTACGATTAAATCAACACTATCGTCAGGCGCAGGCTGTCTTCTAGCATCATCGATCCTGATGTTTAAATACTTATTGAGATCCTCTCGCACTTTCATGGGGACAACATTATAAAAAGCATTATTCCCCCTCTGCATCTTGTTTAAATGTTTTCGTAAGGCATCGTAAGGCTTTATTGGAGCTTTATTTAAGTCTCTCGTTGGTTTCGTGCTGCCTTGGAGCCATATAGAACAGCTCTTCAAAATATGACTAAAGGCCACAAGGAAAAAATCCCTGATGATTTCATCATCTTCGCTATGAATCACTCTTAAGATCTTCCCAAGTTCGTCTCTAGATTCTTCAGCAAACCAGTAAGTAATCCTATCGATATGTTCCTGGGGAATTAAAGGTTCGATCCTTTCATCAAACAGCGATTTTTGGGGCTGGTCCAAAAATTTCAGCTTCGATAAGAACTGCTTTATTCTTTTATCAAGATACTCTGGATTTATGGGCGTTGATTTTACTTTTGTTATCAAATAGGCTACTTTATTAATATCTGTTCCGCTCGCTTTAAAACCTCTTGAGATTGCAGTAACTACAGTAGTTCCACAACCCATAAAGGGGTCATTCACGTGGGCTTCTTCACTTAAAATATACTCGTCAATCAATCTCTCAACTAACTGTGGGATGAACTTGGCAGGGTAACGGTGGTAATCGTGTGTCCACTTACCAGTATCCGACGGTTTGTATCCTTCAAAAGACCATTCTTTATCGACTTGTTTTGCATCGAATAATCTAATTATCTCATCCGGTGGTATTATCTGTTGTTGCACTATACCCATATCATCATCCTTATGCTATGGTAATAGCCGTTCACCTAACATTTTCAGTATAAGCGAAGCGCCACAAGCACTTACGTGAACGAAATTGATCTGCAAGGCCCATGTTATCGGCCGTTGCTCATTCGCCTGTCCCCAGCTCTCGATGTGAATGAGAACCTAGTTGGGATACCTGGCCATGGAGCTCCCACTAATTCCACACGAATTGGGTATCCCCGATAGGACGCTTTATTGCGCATGTTAAAATCAGGCTTGAGCTTAAAAATCAACGCTGCTTCTACATCTCTTATGATTCTCTCCTGCTCATCCTCAGGGAAGGTCCAAAGCGGCTCTGGGTCTGGTGGAAGTGTACCCTGAGTGTAATCAGCCTGGATATCACCGTATCGAATGAAGATATGGGTGCCTGGGGACTCCTGAAGTGTTTTAACTAGCTTAGCGTTCACTTCGTGAGGTTTCAATCGATCATGAGCTGATTGTCGGAAGGTGCTTTCTATATACACCAAATGTGGGATTTCTCCATCGAAAATCTCGATGAAGTAGAGGCAACGAGCACTAGGTGGAGGGTTCTCTCGGATGAACTGAGAAAATACATCTTCATCCTCTGGGTTCGGTATATTAGCGAGGTAACAATTCATCCTCCACGAGATGTCTCGAAGCGGAGTCTCAGGTTGCCATTCATCATAGGAGGAGGACAAGGCGTTGGATATAGTTACTATTGCTAAGAGCATCTTTCTTAATCCCATAGACATAATTAGCACCCAGTGTATGTCTTTAAGTATATATTGCCATCGTTAGAAGTCAATGCCCGCCAGTACCGCGCTCACTGAGCTTGACGCTGCCCAACGTCGGTGCTATATATTCTACTTATGACCATTTTGGCGATTCGACAATATAGGTTGAGAGACCAGAAGCACATCGATAGGTTCTAAATCTATCGCTGTGCCTTTCGATCTGGCGCATAGGAAAATCTGTTTATGGAGGGGGCAGGATGATAAGTGTTGAGAATCTGACTAAATACTATGGGAACACGCTGGCTATCGCCGACGTGACTTTTGAGGTTAGACTGGGGGAAATTCTCGGTTTCCTGGGACCAAACGGTGCAGGTAAAACTACCACCATGCGCATTCTGGGTGGTTTTCTCCCCGCAACCAGTGGCACGGCAAAGGTAGCCGGCTATGATGTGTTCACACAGTCTCTTGATGTTCGAAAACGAATCGGCTATCTGCCTGAGACGGTACCGCTCTACCCAGAGATGACCGTCTATGCCTATCTGGATTTCATGGCCAAACTTAAGGGGCTTAACTCCAAGCAAAGACGTCGCCGAATCAGTGAGGTGATGGAGCAAGTCCACATCGGGGAGGTCAGCAATACGACGATCGCTAAGCTTTCTAAGGGTTATCGTCAACGTGTTGGTTTAGCTCAAGCCCTTGTTCACGATCCAGCGGTATTAATCTTGGATGAGCCGACGGTAGGGCTTGACCCAAGGCAAATTATTGAGACGCGTCAGCTGATTAAGGGGCTGGCTGGAGAACGTACAGTTATCCTGAGCACGCATATCCTCCCAGAGGTCAGTATGACCTGTAACCGCGTGGTTATCATTAACGATGGCCGGGTGGTGGCTGTTGATACACCGGAGAATCTAACGCAACGCTTGAGGGGTTCGGAACATGTCGCGCTTGAAGTGCGCGGTCCATCTGCGGAAGTTAATCGAGCCCTCCAGGCGCTACCCGGAGTCTTACGGGTAGAGAGCGAAGGTGAGCAGCGCTATGTGGTTGAATGTTCCGTAGATTCCCATGTAGTGGAACAGATAGCGGCGACAATCGTCGGAAATGGCTGGGGATTGCGCCAGCTACAACCATTGGGTATGAGCCTTGAGGAGATATTCCTCAGGTTAACGACTACAGAAGAGGTGACGGTTCAATGAGAAACATTTTGGCTCTGACGGAAAAGGAGATAAAGACATATTTCGTTTCGCCAGTGGCTTACGTTGTGATGGCTGCCTTCCTTGTGGTAACAGGATTTTTCTTTGCGGCGATCATCTCTGCGCTACGCGAAGCTAGTATGCGTTATCTCTTTTATAACATGAGTATTATCCTGCTGCTTCTCTCTCCGATCATAACGATGCGCTTGCTGGCGGAGGAGCAACGATCTGGCACCATTGAGTTACTGCTGACTAACCCTGTACGGGATGCAGAGGTGGTTCTGGGCAAGTTTCTGGCCAGTCTTGCCCTTTTCATCTTGATGCTGGTCCCCACGGCGCTCTACTCCTTATTGCTTTTCACTTACGGCGATCCCGATGGGGGTCCCATAATAACCGGCTATATCGGACTGTTGCTCATCGGCGCTGCCTTCCTCTCCTTCGGGCTGCTGGCCTCGTCATTGACTCAGAATCAAATTATCGCCGCTGTCATATCCTTTGGTGGTTTATTGGTCTTCTGGTTCATAGATGCACTTTCAGGGATTCTGGGGCAGACTCTATCTGGTGTGCTGGATTATCTCTCGTTGGCTCAACATTTCTACGATTTCCCGAAAGGTGTCATTGAGAGCCAGCACATCGTCTTTTATGTTAGTTTCATTATAGCTTGCCTCTTTTTGACGACCAGATCGCTAGAAACGAGGAGGTGGAGGTAGGATGCGGAATCAGGGAACGGCTTTGTCGAAAAGATTACCGGCCCTGTTGGGCCTGGTTGGAGTGGGGTGTCTGCTCATTGCTGGGGGGCTTTATCTGGTTACGGCAGAATTCGATCGTAAGATATGGTCACTGTTGATCGTCGGCCTTGGGCTCTTAGCCATCTCTGGACTTGAATCGTGGGAAGCAATCCTTAAGGCTGGCCGAGGAAGAACGGCCCGCTACGGCTCGAACACGGTAGTAATGAGCATCGCCTTCGTGGGCATTCTGGCCCTTCTCAATATCCTTGCAGCCAAACACGTGTGGAACCTGGATCTCACTGCCAATAAACAATATACCTTGTCCCCGCAGACTATACAGATACTGAAGCGAATTAAGGAGCCGCTACAGGTTACGGCCTTTTACTCCCAGCAGCAGTCAGATAGACAGGCTATGCAGGATTTGCTGAAGGAGTACCAGGCTCATTCGGATAAGATACAGGTGCGATTTGTTGACCCAGACCGTCAGCCAACCCTGGCTCGACAATACCAGATAGCGAGTTATGGTACAACCGTGTTCGAATACAATGGCAGAAAGCAGAAGGTGATGGGCAGCGACGAACAGGATGTGACCAGTGCCATCCTTAGGGTCATTAGTAACGAATCAAAGAAAGTGTACTTTCTTACTGGTCACGGCGAAATGAGTATTGATAGCTCTGACCGCAGAGGTGGGAGCGCAGCCAGGAGAGCACTTGAGGCGGACAACTATCAAGTATCTTCTCTTGCCCTGGCTACAAGTGGTAAGGTACCGGATGATACCAGCGTCTTAATCATTGCGGCCCCTCAAAAGCCATTCCTTGAGCAGGAGAAGAGTGCCCTTAAAGACTATCTGAAGCGCGGAGGGAGGTCCCTTATCCTGAATGAGCCTGGCACGGTACCAGATGCAGCCCAGCTTCTGCAAGACTGGGGGGTTGACATTGGGACCGGTCTGGTAGTAGATGAAGGCAGCCCATTGCTCAATGATGTCTTGACTCCGCTCATTACGCACTATCGCTGGAGCGAGATTACCAAAGATTTGCCTATGACTATCTTTCCTACAGTAACCTCAGTCACGCCAAGAAAGGAGCTGCCTAAGGGCGTTACAGTATCGACCATCGCTGAGACCACGGACAAGAGCTGGCTGGAGAAGGATACCAAGGTGGCCCACTACGATGAGGGCATAGACACGAAAGGCCCTATCTCTATTGCGGTTACGGTGGAGACTGAAAAACAGGCTGGCGGGACGACGGGAAATGAAAAGGCTGCCACGGAGAAAACAGCCAATCACCCCCAAACAAGAATGGTGGTTGTCGGAGATGTTGACTTTGCCACCAATGCCTTCCTGGACAGTGTGGGAAACCGTGACTTCTTCCTTAACTCGGTCGACTGGCTGGCTCAATCGGAGGACCTTATCGGCATTCGAGCTAAGCCACCCCAGGACCGCCGCCTCTTCCTGACAGGCACGGAAATGAACCTTATCTTTTACTCCAGTGTCATTTTCCTGCCTCTGGCTGTTCTCCTGGCAGGAGGAGCAGTATGGTGGACGAGGAGGTAGGTGGTGAGCTTCAAAACTACGGCTATCTTACTCGTTATTCTCCTCGTTCTGGGAGGTTTTGTTTACTGGTTGGAGTACAGACCAGGCCGCCCGCAGGAGAAGGCGCAGCTATCTGTCTTCAACTTTAAGGTTGAGGATGTGAACTCCATCGAGGTGGAGCATAATGGCCGGTCAACGGTGGTCACTAAGAAGGAAGATCGCTGGCAAATGCTCAAGCCTGAGCAGGTAGAAGCTGATAAGTGGCGTGTAGAGGGGGTATTGACCAGGCTTGGTTCCCTGACAGCGACGAGGGTCCTCGATAATCCCGGACAGGATCTGGCAACCTACGGATTGTCTAACCCTCAAGCGGAGGCGAAAGTCACCTTGACAGGGGCAAAACGAGAGATATTATTCATCGGCGACAAGAATCCGGAGGGCACCGCCTACTATGCCAATCTTCCAGCTGGAGATAAGGTTTACCTTATCCCCAGTCAAATCGCTGATGATCTAATAAAGATGGTGGATCAGCCCCCGAAGGGCACACCTACGCCGACACCAGCCCCAACGTCTGCTCCTTCTCCGACGGCGACGCCACCTTCATAAATGGACGTGTAGATGACAGTCCTTGGCCTTGTATTCAAGGTAGCGCATAGTGCTCACTATAGAGAGCATTTAGGGGGGATAAAATGGAGATCATTTGGCTGGGCCATTCGTGTTTCCGCTTGAAATCCCGCGATGCGGTATTGCTGATCGATCCTTATGATAAGAGCATCGGCTATAACCTGGGAAAGCCAACTGCGGATATCGTAGCCGTAACTCACCAGCATCCAGGGCATGCCCATACAGTGGCCATTGCCGGGAATCCAAAGATCATCAGTGGGCCGGGAGAGTATGAGGTCAAAGGGGTAGTGATCACTGGCATCAGGACATTTCACGACGATGAGAATGGGCAGAGGTTAGGCAAAAATACAGCTTACCTAGTCGAGATGGATGACCTTGTTATCTGTCATCTGGGCGACTTAGGGCACGTGTTGACGGCGGAGCAGGTAGAAGCGCTGAGCGATGTGAACATCTTGCTGGTTCCAGTGGGAGGGTTCAACACGATTAACGCTTCTCAGGCGGTGGAAATAATAAACTTGGTCGAGCCAAAGATCGCTATCCCCATGCATTATAAGACAGAGGCGGCCAAGGTGGATTTGGATCCACTGGATCGCTTCACCCATGAGATTGGGCTTAAGCACTATGAGCCGCAGCCGAAACTGGTGGTAAACAAGGGTTCGTTGCCGGAGGAGCTCGAGATCACAGTTCTAGAATATCGGAAACTTTGATATCCTGAAGTTGGAGTAAATCACGGTTGGTTCAAGGGAGGAACGTCAACGGATTGCGCAGCGTGCCCCCCAAAGTGATCTCGAAGTGTAGATGTGGGCCAGTGCTACGGCCTGTGCTCCCCATCCAGCCAATCACGGCCCCTCGCTCCACCCATTGTCCATAATCAACGTTGAATCCAGAAAGATGAGCATATAGGGTCGTGAAACCGTTCCCGTGATCGATCACGATATGCCAGCCATAATCGTAGGACTGCTTGCGGACAGCGATGACACGCCCATTGTCGGCGGCGTAGATCGGTGTACCGCTGCGATTGGCAATATCTAGGCCATGATGTCCCCTTTCGCCGAAATAGGTGGTAATCGAGCCGTGTGTGGGCCAGATAAATCTCCCTAGCGCCCGTTGTGGTTTAGCTGCGCTGCTCAACTCGCCTTTGTTCCTGGCGACCGGGATGGGCCTGGC
The DNA here is from genome assembly GCA_023475225.1 of Chloroflexota bacterium. Taxonomy (NCBI): domain Bacteria; kingdom Bacillati; phylum Chloroflexota; species Chloroflexota bacterium. The sequence continues at coordinate 24,806 of JAMCVK010000045.1, read as the reverse complement.
TGGTAGCTTGCCTCCGGGGATGACCAGTAGCTGACCAAGTCTAAGGATATAAGGAGATTCTAGACTATTCGCCTCGATGATGACCTTTGGCTCAACCTGATACTTCTGGGCTATCTCAACCACTGTGTTGCCTTCCCGAACCCTATGCAGCATGCCGGCCACAGGAGGAATAACGAGCTCGCGGCCGATGGCGAGGTGATCAGGGTCATCTTCAAGGTCGTTGGCCCAGATGATAGATTCTGCTGTGACGGCGAACCTGGCCGCGATGCTGGTGACCGTATCACCGGCGGCAACTTTATACTGGATCGGTTTGAGTGGTGTCTTGGATTCTGAGGCAGATGACACGGTGCTGAGGGTGGAGGCAAATGTTTCCGCTGTTCCATCATTTTGGCCTGCGTCAGCTCGATCCACCTCGGTGGTGCGGATTCCGAAGAAGGAGCCTATCGTTGCTGGAAGGGCTGGTTTGATCAAGGACTCGTTTAAGCGAGAGATATGACTTTCGATGTATGAGGCGCCTCCAAAGGAGGCTGCTCTATCCCGGCGAGCTGTTTGCCAGCTGGTCGCAGCGGAAAGGGCGACCAAAAGCGTTAACAATATGGTAATCACATGGGCAACATAACGGGCGAGCGTTCTTGTGTCGATAATGCTCCCCATCCAAGGGCCCAAAGATGGTGAACATTGTAGGATTAGCGCTCCCTCTGATGCCTCTACCCCATCGAGAAGCTGTAGGATTGTTTCCCAGCGCTTGCTTAAGGAGGGGTCTGAGAGTCGCTCGAGCACTGATTCTCCTAGACGATGTCTTTAGTCAAGGTCGCTAGGAATTCCTTGTTATTAGCTGTCTTACTCATGCGCGTGAGAAGCAGTTCGATACCCTCGGTGCCGCCGATAGCCGCCACCATACGTCGCATAGTCCAGGCCTGTCGTAGGGTTGTCTCATCCAGCAGCAGCTCTTCACGGCGAGTTCCGGAACGGGTTATATCAATAGATGGAAAGATGCGCTTCTCGGCTAGCTTTCGGTCGAGGACAAGCTCCATATTACCAGTTCCTTTGAACTCCTCATAGATAACTTCATCCATACGGGAGCCGGTGTCTATCAGACAAGTGGCCATAACAGTGAGGCTGCCTCCCTCCTCAAGATTTCGGGCGGCGCCGAAGAAGCGTTTAGGTGGGTAGAGGGCAGCTGGATCTATGCCCCCGGATAGGGTACGTCCACTTTGGGGGATAGTGAGGTTATAGGCGCGCGAAAGGCGGGTAATACTATCCAGGAGAATGACCACATCACGGCCGCTTTCCACCAGGCGCTTTGCTCGATCTAAAGCCATCTCGGCAACTATGCTATGGTCCTCAACCGGTTCATCGAAGGTGGAACTGATCACCTCAGCTTTGACAGAGCGCTTCATATCGGTGACCTCTTCTGGACGCTCACCGATAAGCACAACCATCAGGTGGACGTCGTTATAGTTAGCGGTGATGCCGTTGGCGATATGCTTAAGAACAGTAGTCTTACCAGCCTTTGGTGGGGAGACGATTAGTCCTCGCTGTCCCCGCCCTATGGGGGCTACCAGATTAATGAGGCGTTGGGTCAGATTATTCGCGGTTGTTTCCAGATTGAACATCTCGCGGGGGAAGATGGGTGTTAGGGAATCGAAGTGGGGACGATGTTTGGCTATCTCCGGATCGAGTCCGTTGACGGCTTCGACGCGCAGGAGGCTATAAAACTTCTCGCTCTCCTTTGGCGGGCGTACCTGCCCGGTGATCATATCTCCGGTGCGAAGCCCGAATCGGCGTATCTGTGATTGAGACACGTATACGTCAGACGATCCGGGCAAAAGGCGATCATGGCGCAGGAACCCATAGCCATCGTCCATGATCTGCAATACACCTTCACCGAATAGATAACCCTGCTGTTCAGTTTTAGCCTGGAGCAAACGGAAAACTAGTTCCTGCTTCCTTAGTCCACTGTAGCCGGAGATGCCCAGATCCTTAGCTATATCCTGCAACTCATCACGCGTTTTTGATTCAAGTTCAGCGATGTTCATTTGACCTTCCATTCAAAATATATTCCGAATGGCCCAAAACAACCTCAATAGTTTGCTTCTACGCAGCCCATACGCCTCATTTGGGATACCTGGTAATCGGGTTTCTTGCAAATAACAAAAGAAGGATTCAACACACTACTCTATATCAGAGTTGCTTTTAACTGTGGGGTTGTTACACGAGGAGAATATAATATTTTGGCGTCTCACCTTCAATTGGGATTATATCATGCTTGTCAAGGACTGTCAAATTAATGCCTGTTCGAGCGGTAGTGGTTGTTGGTCACCCTCACGCAAGGTTTGCATCGCCGCGCCGATGAAATCACGGAACAAGGGATGTGGTCTATTGGGTCGTGACTTAAACTCAGGATGAAATTGTGTGCCGACCATCCAGGGGTGATCGGCGATCTCTGCGATCTCAACGAGGCGTTCATCCGGCGAGACACCGCTGACGACTAAACCCGCCGCGACGAGGATATCGCGGTACTCATTATTGAATTCATAGCGGTGCCGGTGCCGCTCTTGGACCAATGGCTGATCATAGGCAGCCGCCGCCTTCGTGCCCGGGATAAGCCGGCACGGATAGGCACCCAGCCGCATTGTTCCTCCTTTCATAGACATAGCGCGTTGCTCTGGCAGGAGATCGATGACTGGACAGGGGGTATTAGGATCAAATTCGGTGCTGTTGGGCGCATCCGATCGAAAAACCTCACGGGCCAAATCGATGACCATTACCTGCATACCCAGGCAAAGACCGAGATATGGTATCTTCATGCGCCGCGCGTATCTGGCGGCACGGATCTTGCCCTCGATGCCACGGTAGCCAAAACCCCCCGGGATGACGATGCCGTTCACGCAAGAAAGCCTGTCCTCATTACCCTCATGGAGGAGCGAGTCTGAATCGATTAAATCGATAACAATAGCGCGGTCATAGTATATGCCTGCGTGGTGCAGTGCTTCTCTGACCGAGAGATAAGCATCGGCCAACTCGACGTATTTTCCAACCAGACCGATGCGTAGCTCCGGTTTGGGTTGTTTGATCTTATTGACCATGATCTGCCATTCGTCCAACTGAGGCTCACCAGCCGGCAGTTGGAGGTGTTCGACGACGAAATTACCGAGATTCGCATTTTCCAGGATGAGCGGTACCTCATAAACGGTCTCGACTGTAGGTAGGGGAATCACGGCTCGCCTTTCTACGTCGCAGAAGAGGGCGATCTTATCTTTGAGATCATCGCTCATCGGGTGATCTGATCGACAAACGATAACATCTGGCTGGATACCAATGCGGCGCAGCTCATTGACGCTGTGCTGGGTGGGCTTGGTCTTTAACTCACCAGTGGCGCCGATATAAGGGAGCCAGGTGGTATGGATGTACAGCACGTTATCGCTCCCAAGCTCCCGGTGCATCTGGCGAATAGCTTCAAGGAAGGGCAGTCCCTCAATGTCGCCAACCACGCCACCTATTTCAGCGATGACTAGCTGTGCACCGGTCTGTTTGGCTACTTTGGCGATGCGCTGTTTGATTTCGTTGGTGATATGCGGAATGACCTGGATGGTGCCGCCGAGGAAGTCTCCACGCCTTTCTCGGTTGATGATGGAGGAATACACCTGGCCAGTGGTCACGTTGGAGGCTTTGGAGAGATTCTCGTCGATGAAACGCTCGTAATGTCCAAGATCCAGGTCGGTCTCTGCCCCATCTTCGGTGACGAAGCACTCGCCGTGTTGATAGGGGTTCATCGTGCCGGGGTCTACGTTGAGGTAGGGGTCAACCTTGACGACGGCTACCGATAATCCACGGCTCTTCATCAACCTACCTAAAGAGGCGACGGTGACCCCTTTCCCTACCCCAGAGACTACACCGCCCGTGACGAAAACGTATTTAGCCATTTGGCTTCCTCCTAATTGATGGGTATAGGATCAAGGTCGCCATATTTTGCATCTGATCGCCTGCTGAAGGATATGGTCGATTGCTGTATTTATCCTCCCAAACCGTAGATCATCGCCCTTATTTAACAGCAATATTTTACCAGATTCTGGGTATATTTTTAAGTATATTTCTCTTTCGCGATGTTGTCTAACTCAGTGTTATAATAGATGAGGAGGTGAGGCAGATGGCTGAGCTATGGAAGGCCAACCCACAACATTGGCTGACGAACTGGGAGCTAACCTTCGAAACGACTATCGGCCCGCTAATTTTACCGTTGATTCAAAGTATAGTGGTGCTCAGCATCACCTGGTTGCTGGCCAGCTGGGTGCGAAGCGTTGTGCGTAAGAGTCTCGGAGGCACACGCGCCGATCTCAACGTCGTTATCCTTATTTCTCGTATCGCCTATTTAACCGTCATCTTGCTGGGAACCGTCTGGGTACTCGGTATCCTCGGGGTAAGTTGGACAACCTTGCTGACCTTCTTAGGGGTAATCAGCTTAGCTATCAGCCTGGCGGCACAGGACATCTTGAAGAATATATTCGCGGGTCTCTATTTACTCATAGAGCGTCCCTTCCGTATCGGTGAACAGATTACGGTAAGGGATTTCAGCGGCCTGGTTGAGGATGTGAGGTTACGAACAACTGTCTTGCGCACCCCAGATGATCAACAAGTTATCATTCCTAATGCCACAATATTTATGGAAGTACTGGTGAACAAGGGCACTTATAGTGCCCAGGCCAGCAAGGCTGGGGCATCTGGGACAGCAAAGGGGGAAAGTCGTGCTATAGTTGACGGTCGAGAAGGCAATATTGTATAATAGAGGCGACGCGGGGTGGAGCAGTGGAAGCTCGTCGGGCTCATAACCCGAAGGTCGTTGGTTCGAGTCCAACCCCCGCTACCAGTCGAAATCGAGGGGCACGGATTAAGATCCGTGCCCTTCTGTGTTTGCTACGCAAACTTCTTTTAGCCATGCATTTTGTGTAGAATCATATCAGGATAACTTGGATACTGAAAGGGTTTTCACACAGTTTGATGTCAGGGAGAGGTTAGAGCAAGGCTAGCGGCGAAGGTTGCTAAATAGCAAGAAGAGCTGAGAAAAGGGACAGGGATTACGATAGAATGTTAGTGGAGAAGATGCGAACAGCCATCACCAAGTACCAGATGTTTCGAAGTGGTGATCTGGTAGTCGTCGGCGTGTCCGGTGGACCAGATTCCGTGGTCCTGCTGCATGCCCTCACCTCCATCTCCCGCCAGGATGATATTGCTTTGCACGTGGCCCACTTGAACCATATGTTACGCGGTGAGCAGGCTGCTCATGAAGCTGAATATGTTGAGCTTCTGGCGAAGAGTCTGGGTTGGCCGGTGACTATAGCGAAGAGAGACGTGCCGGCGCTGCGTCGCCAAAGACGAACATCCCTCGAAGAGGCGGCCAGAATAGCCCGCTACACATTCTTTGCCGAGCTGGTCAAGAACTTGGGGGCTCGTTGTGTAGCCATTGGGCATACGGCTGATGACCAGGTAGAAACGGTTATGATGCACTGGTTGCGAGGTAGCGGACTGGCTGGCTTGCGCGGCATGTTGCCAGTCAATACCTATCGGTTAAAGACAATGGATGGGACACAAACGCTGGGATTGCGTGTTGTGCGCCCAATGCTCGAAGTGACGAGGTTTGAAGTGGAGGACTACTGTCAAAAGAATTGGCTTCAACCGTGTCTGGACAGTTCTAACCTAGATCTGAGCTTCCGGCGCAACCGTATCCGCCACGAGGTCATCCCCTATTTGGAGACATTGAATCCTCGCCTGCGGGAAGGGATCATCCGTATGGCTCGCCTGGTGGCTGATGATTACGCCTATATTCAGGAGAAGGTCTCTGATGTTTGGAACAGCGTGGTTCGTGAGGGAGCGGAGGGCCTCTATTTCGATTTATCCACCTGGCTAACGTTATCGTCGGCGCTGCGACGCCACCTGCTAAAGCGGGCTGTAGCCCAACTGCGAGGTGATCTTTGCGAACTATCCGCCGCTAATATCGAAAAAGCGCTGGAGCTCATTTCAGAGGGACGGGCGGGTAGCAAACTCTCTTGGCCACATGGCCTCAATCTGTTAAAATTATATAAATCCTTCTTGCTTTGTCTAAGTCCCCCTGAGTGCTCTCTGTGGCCACAGGACACGGAACCGATCGTTATTCCCGGAGAAACGAGGATAGGCGGCACCAATTGGCAGGTGAGTACACGGCTGTCGAAGGAGAGATGCAGCGATGCCAGTGATGATCCTTGGCATGCCGATCTTGACTACGATGCTGTCGGCTATCCGCTAACTGTGCGGAGAAGGGAGGTGGGAGATCGCTTTCAACCGCTGGGTATGCAGCAAGAGAAGAAGCTACAGGATTTCTTCGTCGATGCCAAGATTCCACGCTATAAACGTGATGCAGTTCCTATTCTTGTTTCTCCTAAGGGAATCCTCTGGGTGGTGGGGCTTCGCATAGATGAGCGGGTCAAGGTTACTGAACAGACACGCAATGTGCTCTGTATAAGATTTGCTGAACGACAGGATGAAATTAAGCCAGCGCTGGCTGAATGAGGAGGTGCTATGACCAGTATAGCAAACGATGTCGATCGAATACTTATCTCCCCGGAAGAGCTACAGGCGAAGATTCGGGAACTGGGCAAGCAGATCACGCATGATTATCAGGGAAAGAATCTGATGTTAGTGGGGATCTTAAAGGGGGCCGTGATGTTTATGGCTGACTTGATTCGAGCGATCGACTTGCCCCTGGAGATCGATTTCATGGCCATTTCAAGCTATGGAGCCAGCACGGAATCGAGTGGCGTTGTTCGTATCTTAAAGGATCTTGATACAAGCCTGGAGGATAAAGACGTTCTCATCGTTGAGGACATCGTCGATACAGGGCTAACACTCAGATATATCAGGGAGAATTTGTGGTCTCGTAATCCGGCCAGTTTGCGTGTCTGTACCCTCTTGAACAAACAGAAAGCCCGCAAGGCTGATGTTCAGCTGGATTATGTCGGCTTCGAGATTCCGGATCATTTTGTGATCGGCTACGGTCTCGATTTTGTCGAGAATTACCGTAATCTGCCGTTTGTAGGAATCCTGAAAGCGGAGCTGTACGCCGCCAAGGTTTGATTTTAGAGATGGTTCTGCTATAATGGATATAGAATAAAAATAATTGGTGATAAGTTTAGAGGAATTTGACGGTCTATGGACAGCAAGTGGTTGAGAAATAGTTTTGTATATTTACTGATTTTAGTGGCCCTGATGGCGCTCTTCTTTTCGGCCTTCCCACCGAACGGGGGGAAAGAGGCTCAGACGATGATGGTCAGCGACCTTGTGCAAGAGGTGCGCAGTGGGCAGGTCAAGAAGGTCATCGTTGAAGGCGATAACGTCACGGTTGAGCGTACTGATGGCAGCAAGGCCACTTTACGTAAGGAATCTAACGTCACCGTATATGAATTGCTGCGGGAGGCTGGCGTACCCCAGGATCAGCTTCAGAAGATTCAATATGAGGTTAAGAAGCCGGCTGAATTCGGAAATTGGTTGGGGTTGTTGGCTCAGCTCCTTCCGTTCATTCTTTTGGCAGGCTTTTTCCTCTTTATGATGCGTCAGGCGCAGGGCACGAATAACCAGGCCCTTTCTTTTGGCAAAAGTCGGGCGCGCATGTTTATGGGTAATAAACCAACGGTTACTTTTCTTGATGTAGCGGGTGTGGAGGAGGCAAAACAAGAGCTACAAGAGGTAGTAGAGTTCCTGAAATATCCGGAGAAGTTCGCCGCTCTGGGGGCGCGTATTCCGAAGGGTGTATTGTTGGTTGGTCCTCCTGGCACAGGCAAGACGTTGCTGGGACGAGCGGTGGCTGGCGAAGCGGGTGTACCATTCTTCAACATTAGTGGCTCTGAGTTTGTGGAGATGTTCGTGGGTGTCGGTGCCTCACGGGTGCGCGATCTATTTGATCAAGCTAAGCGGAACGCGCCTTGCATTGTCTTCGTAGATGAGATCGATGCGGTAGGCCGACAACGTGGGGCTGGATTAGGCGGTAGCCATGATGAACGTGAACAAACGTTAAATCAGATTCTGGTGGAGATGGATGGCTTCGATACTAATACCAATGTGATCGTTATTGCGGCCACAAACCGGCCGGACATCTTAGACCCGGCCTTGTTGCGACCGGGTCGCTTTGATCGTCAGGTTGTTCTGGATCGCCCGGACCTGGCTGGGCGAAAAGGGATTCTCGAAGTACATGCTAAGGGTAAACCGCTGGACAAAAACGTGAGTCTGGAAGTTCTGGCTAAGCAGACACCTGGATTCTCTGGCGCTGACCTTATGAACCTGGTCAATGAGGCGGCTATTCTCGCTGCTCGTCGCAACAAGTGTTCAATCAGCATGGCCGAATTTGAAGAGGCTATTGATCGGGTTATCGCCGGCCCGGAGCGTAAGAGCAGGATTATCAGCGAGAAAGAGAAGACGATCACCGCCTATCACGAAGCGGGGCACGCCCTTGTGGCCATGATGCTCCCAAATACGGATCCGGTGCATAAAGTATCCATCATCGCCCGGGGTGTGGTGGGTGGTTATACACGCCTGCTGCCGAAAGAGGATCGCTATTTCTGGACGAAGTCGCAATTTGAGGCTACGCTAGCCGTATTGCTGGCGGGACACGTGGCTGAGGAGCTAGTCTTTGGCGAGATGACTACGGGTCCGGAGAACGATATTGAACGGGCAACTGGTATCGCCCGTAAGATGGTCACCGAATATGGGATGAGCAAGAGGCTGGGCCCAGTTACGCTAGGGCATAAAGATGAGTTGATCTTCCTGGGACGTGAGATCGGTGAGCAGAAGAACTACAGTGAAAGGGTCGCTGAGCTTATCGACGAGGAGATACAAACGCTCATCAAGCAGGCCTACAACGAGGCTAAAGAGATCCTGACCAGGGAGAGGGACCGCTTGACCCGACTAGCAGAGAAACTGGTTAAGGAAGAGACGCTCGAGGGTCCGGATCTGGAAGAGATATTTGCTGCACCAGCAGCGGAGACTAAGCCCAGTTTGGTGGCAGCTTCTTAGAGTCTAGGATAAGGCAGACGATCGGTCGCATACGATAGTTAATTCAGCCCACCGGCACGTGCCGGCGGGCTGAACTTTCAGGGTTCGGTTTGCACTTCGATATACACGGGATTGGTCAGCGCGCTCATGTTGATCTCGTGCCTTATATCGCTCCCCCGAAGATGGAATAGCTCAAGACGTAGATTAGTATTCTCCTCCACCTCCCAGGTCAGTTCGTGGATAAAATCCTGTCCGCTGATGGGGATAAAGGCAATGGTGTGACCATTGGCTACGAGTCGCATAGTTTTGCCTTGTCCATCAAGCACGTATGCCTTTATGTGCAGCCTCGCCTTCCCGGCTAGGTGTAAGGTCTTGCCAAGGGAGACGGTAGAAGCGGGGTGCCCCTCTTGACTCACAGTTAAGAATACTTGGGGTCCATCTGCATTCTCGGAAATGAAAACACTTCCCTGCTTGATTCCTTCTAGGATCGCCCCAAGCGATGCCTCCCCGCTGCACTGGACCCAGGTTGTCGGTGTGCCGAGGTCATAAGGTGCTGCGACTGTTGTGGGGGGAAGTCGATGAAGATCGCTACCCCCAACGGCCGTTATCCGTCCACCTGCATTGAGGATTTTCTGCCAGCGGTGCAGCGACTCGTGATTCCAGCGGAACCAAGGGGCTTGCCAGACCTCGAAACAATCGTAGCCCTTGACCTCTTTGTACTCCCAATCAGGCCCAAGATGTTTGGGGTGGCACACAGACACAAGGGCGCTATAGGAATGGGCATGCTTGATAATTGCGTTCATCTCTGTATCTGAGCGCGCTCGGAAGTCTATCCACTCTCTTGTCCCCCAGACGTTACAGTGGCCATAGTAGGTACTTACCTCTTGTCCAGGAATCAGTATAATCGGGCTATCGACTTGCTCAGGTAAGCTTAGAATCTGGCTAACAGTGTTGTGGTCAGTGATGGAGAGAAAATGAAGTCCCCTGCTTATGGCTTGGGCGATCAACTCAGCGGGCGTGTTGACCCCATCGCTGTGCTGGCTATGACAATGCAGGTCGCCCTTATACCACTGCCCCTCTTTCAGATGCATCTTTTGTGCTTACAACTCTACTTCAACGATGTAATGACAACCATAGCTAGCAATCTCATGAAGCCCAAGGATGATATGCCATTGTCCAGGCAACAGCTGTCCGGGCAGATAGCCGGGGGTAGCTTCCTGTTCACTGATGAAGAAGCGAGAATGGGAGACACCACTCCACCCCCTAAATCCTCCACTTAGAAAAGCGATACCTCGACTATCAAAGATACCAATATCGAGTATATTACCGCCCTTCGAACTCGGCTCCGCGCCGAGGGGGTCGCTATAGGTGTAGGTGACGTTGATCCGGTGGGTATGTGGTGGTACCTCAAAGGGCAGGTAGTGATAATCCTTGATCTCTTTGTCGGATGGTGTCAGCTCACCTTCGAAGACATATCTCATTTAGTCAACAACCCTCCTCAGCCAGTCGGCAGCGGCGGCCGGCAGGTTGCTGATCGGGCCATAACGGAGCGTACAGTGAGGCAATGAGCGAAGGAAGAACTGTCCGTATGGCCTTGTCTGAAGGCGGCGATCGAGAACAATGAATATCCCTCTGTCTGTCCGACTGCGAATGAGCCGCCCAAAGCCTTGTTTGAAACGGAGAATTGTTTGAGGAACGCTATACTGATTGAATGGCTCTTCATACATTTCACTGCGGGCGGCAAATACGGGATCTGTTGGTACGGCGAATGGCAGTCGGGTGATGATGAGAACACTCAAGGCCTCTCCAACAACATCAATCCCCTCCCAGAAACTGTTCGTTCCGAGCAGAATTGTCCTGGGATTAGTCTTAAATGTTTGGAGCAGCTGTCGTGATGAGCCATCAAGTCCATGTCCTAAAACCAGGATATTCTCTCTCTCAAGAGGCTGTCGAATAGATTGGTGGGTCTGTTGTAGTTGAGCACGCGAAGTGAAGAGTATAAGGGCACGCCCCTCTGTAGCTCGACAAATGGCCATAATAGCTTGTTGCAGATGATGTTGGTAGTGCGGCTTCTCTGGTTCTGGGATATCATCGGGGATGTAAATCAGCGTTGAGCGTTCATAATCGAAGGGTGAATCAAGGAGGAGCTCATCGGCGTAAGGTAACCCCAAGCGTTCCTTAATATAATCGAAACGACCAGCGATGCTGAGTGTGGCTGAGGTAAGAATGACCGTCTCCTTTGTAGCGAAGAGCTGCTTAGCCAGGATTTCACCGACGCGCAGTGGCACGGCGTTGAGGGTGATTTCCCCATTGCTGCCACTGCCCGTTATCCAGTAGATTTGGTTGTCCGAAGGATTAGAAACAACGGCGTTAATCTGTGCTTGAAGTGTTTGGTTGAGGAGGAGTGAGGCTGAGATCTCTGTGATCGATTCGTCATACTCGGCGATAGCCTGTCCCTTCATTTGCTCGAGGGTGAGGGCGATCTTAGCGAGCTTATCTTGGATTTCAGCTAATTGCAGATGTAGATTGTCCCAGGCGATCTCCACTCCACCCCAGTTGGGTTGGCTACGGGTGTTTCTGGTCAGGCGTAAGCGGGTATCATAGCCGCGACTCTCCTGAGCGTGTTGTCGCAGGAAGCTATTGAGGGTCGAATAAAAGCGCTGGGTTGATTCCCGGGCTCGGTTGATGCACCCGTAGATTTCTTGAATCAGTACCTCTACATCTCCCTGTACCGTGGCCGGCACGGTGCTATTATGAAAACAGCTCTTTATCTCAGCTAATAATCCGCCACGTCGTTCGGGAGTGAGAACTTGACTCAAATCGTCCAGGTAGCTGTAAATATCCCGCTCTGTAGTGTTGAATCCCAACTGGTCGGTGGCCACATCCTCGAAATGGTGGGCCTCATCGATGATGAGGTGGCGATAGTCCGGAAGTATCTGACTGTTGGCCACCATATCAGAGAGCAAAAGAGCGTGATTAACGATAATGAGGTGTGCCGCTTCCGCTTGATGGCGAGCGTGGTAAAGAAAACATGTCCCTTTAGCATTGTATGGGCAGCGTGTTCCGAGGCACAGCTCAGCTGGAGACCAAATCTTGGCCCAAACTGGTTTTTGGGTATCGGTGAGGTTCAATTCAGCCAAGTCTCCGGTTAGGGTCCATTGTAGCCAGACCAGAATCTTGACCAGGGTCGCTATTTCATCTTCAGTAAGTCCCGGATGATGCCGCAGCGTGGCGAACCTTCGCCGACACAGATAGTTGCTACGTCCTTTCAGCAAAGCGGTCTTAAAATTTAGGGGCAAGATCTGTTTGAGCTGAGGAATATCCTTCGTATACAACTGATCCTGAAGGTTTATGGTGTTTGTAGAGATGACGATATGTTCGCTGTTCTCGACAGCAAAATAGATGGCCGGCATCAGGTAGGACATCGATTTGCCCGTGCCGGTCCCGGCTTCCACGATGAGCTGTCCTCCTTCATTGAAGACCTTTATGATGGATTTGGTCATTTCAATCTGCTGCGGCCGATATTCGTAGCTGGATAGCGTTTTGGACAGTAAGCCATCTGGCTCGAAGATCTCAACAAGTTTGCTTTCCCCCAGCTGTTTCTTTCGTTCGCTAGGCGTAAGGGTTTCATATTTCTCACCGAGGAGGAGCAACTCCAGAATAGCGTTGTCGCCCTCCTCTTTTGCGGCCAGTCTCTGGCGAATTGAGGTACCGTTATAAGCCAGGCGACTTTTCTCCTTCTCAATCTCCAGGAAGAAGCATCGTAGCGGCCAACTACTCTTGGCCGTAAGATGGTTGATCTCTTGTATCACTGAGATATCTAACTCGAGAGCCAAGTTCGTGAGGGCTACGAAGAGCTCTTTCGTAACAAGCGCATCGGCCGCAGCGCGGTGTTGTAGGGTATGTTCCAAGTGAAAATGCTCGGCCAGGGCAGCTAGACTACGGTTAGTTAACTGGGGAATAAGGATATTGGCCAATTCGAACGTATCGATTTGGGGGTTAGTCAGGGTGATCCCCTTGCGTTGAAGGCAATTGAGGTCGGAGGATACGCTGTGGGCCACAATAGGGTGATCCTTGACCAACTTGACCAATGGCCCAGCCACCTGGGGCAACTTTGGGGCCCGATCAACATCGGCCTGCTTGATGCCAGTGAGGATTTGGATATTAAAGGGTATGGAGCGGCCCGGATTCACCAGGGTTGACCAGGTATCAATAACGGTATCACCACGAAACTTTATGGCGGCGATCTCGATTATTTCCTGCTCCTCAGCTCGTGGGCTGGTCATTTCCAGGTCAAGTGAGACATAGATTTGGTTCATCATTTTTTACTCTGGTCTTAGATGGAAACGTCTGAACATTATCTTTATTAGGGAGCGATGGTTGCTCATTGCTGATTATAGCATTGGGCACGATGCAGGGGGAATAGGGCTTCTCTTATAGAGAAGACCGTCTCGCTTGAACATGCTTGATCACGGGCAAGAGAGGTAGGAAGGCCAAAATGAGTACGAGCCAACCATTAAGGACAAAGAAAGAATTCGATTGCCGGATGAGGAATAAGCTATCGCGTAATAGGAGGATGGACCAGGCCGTAAATAGATAGATTGCCGCCCTGTGGTCTGCGTAGTAAGAGATGATCACGGCTGCAGAGAGCACAACCAGGAGCCAAGCGATAGCTAAGAAGATATAATCGGCTGGAACCCTCGCCTCCTGATTGGTGAATAGCACCGCTCCTAACCAGATAAACAGGCCCACCAGCATCGGCCGACGGGCCATCTTCCAGATAAGTAGCACGACGGCCAGCATGGTGAAGCCATCGAGAAGGATCGTACTGACGGCACCCGTCATGGCGTCGATAGAGGGCAGCGAGGCGTTGATCAGGTTTACAGGAACGGTCGATTGGGCGCGTGCAGTGGCTAGAAGGAAGTGCTCCTGGCCCAACCGATAAGCGAGTGTACCCATAAAAATTAGGGGTAGGAGTAAAATGGCGGTCAAACCGGCATCGTAAAAGGTCCGTTCTGGAAAGGCAAAGAATCTCATGAATTGGTGGTGTAGTTTGGGCCTGTTGGGAAACAACTCGTTGTAAAGGGAATCAGCCACACCGACGACGATGACGGTACGCGCAAAGAGGAGTCCAATATTTCTCAGGTAATCGGCCGCCCGCCAGATGAGGAAATGGTCGACACTGATGGTGCTCCAATAGCTGGCCATCAAGTTGGGAAGGTGATTCACATCGCCAATGATCGTGGCGAGAACAACGAGGGTAGCGGCGCTTATTGGCAGCTGTAGTTTGAGGTCGCTGGACTTGAATCTGAGAACGAAGAGCAGGAGGAGGGCTACGGCTATCGCTAGCGCGACAGCGCTACGAATGGTGGCGAGGATGGCATCTAAGGTCGTGTTCTCGGCCAGTGAGCGGTCAAAGGATTCTGGCGTCTTGAAAAAGGAGCGATACTCGCCAATTTGATCACCCTGAATATGAATAAATAGGCGAAAACGGCCCGCGGCGATGGACTTATCTTGCCTCTCCCAGATGAAATAATGGTCAACTCGCGCTGGTCGTTTCTGACTTGTCGAGCTGACGATCTTGTAGAGGCTCAAGTTCACCCCTTGCTTGTCCAGAAAGTGTTCGGCGATACGTTTTGCTTCGGCTAAGTCAATTGGCGCCCCTGGGGCTGCCTCGGGTAGAACATGATTGAAGCCACGCACTGTGCCTTCAGGCCCCACCCATATGTAGAGCTCCTCTTTTTCAAGGGGTTTAAAGTAGCGAACTTGCCAAAGGTAGGGATGGAGTTCCTGAATCAGGAGCTCGTTGGTGGCAGCAGTGCCCAGGTGTCTAAGTAGGTAGGTGGTATCATTGTCCTGGGACCAGTCAACAAAGGTGGTTACAACTGACCATCCCTGCTGGCTAACGCCTATTTTGGACAGATAATCGTCGGCTATAGATTTGGCCTGGCCCTCTCCGATCCTGAGATTTAGGGAATCACCCAGGCGTGGTGTGCCGACCAGGTGCAAAAAGAGAAGGGCCACCAGTGACAAGGTGGCCAGGAACATGAGTCGTGTCTTGGGAAGGGCAATGGGTGGTTGCACCTCACGAAGAACGGCGGTTCTTCGCAGCGGTATCACCGCTACCTGTTCTCCTGGCCGTAACTCTTTATTAGCCAGCAGGAATTTCCCTTGCAGTTTGGCGAGGGCTGCAGGGATAAGAAACACAGCTGGTAAAGCTATGACTATGATGGCTGAGACTTGCAGGTAACGGTTGCCGGAAAGCAGAAAGAGCCCACCGACAACGCTAG
Source organism: Chloroflexota bacterium (assembly GCA_023475225.1). Lineage (NCBI taxonomy): Bacteria > Bacillati > Chloroflexota > Chloroflexota bacterium. The sequence goes on along the minus strand of JAMCVK010000045.1, from coordinate 9,498 downwards.
CGTTATACACGTAGTGGCTGGTGAGCGTGGCCAGGAGGCCATAACGCAGAAAAATCAAGCCAGAGACGACGCCCACAACGGATAGCTCGATAGCCCTAATAAAAAATGGCTGTTGAGGATAAGTGCTGTGTAGCGAGGCCCAGATAAGCGCTGGGGGAATGAGGGCTGAGGCTACTATGAGCGATCTGGGAACCTTGAGGGTCAATTTGAACGATTTGTCGGCTAGCCAGCGAGAGGCGATGACGAGAAAGAATGGTATGGCGAAGAGGCGGAAGACGAATTCCTCACTTATAGCCGCCCCAGCGCCCACAGTAAGAGGGTAGAGGAAGGGTAGAAAGGTGCTCATTAGATCCGAGTAAGGAAGTTCCATTGGTGACCAGACACCAAAGTAGCGGATGCCTAGCCAGTAGAAGAGACAGACATATCCCAGGCAAACCCCAGCCATAGCGTAGCCGACGGCGATGGCCTTGACGAACTCCTGAGAATGTAATCCCCTTTTCGTTATTAGGAGGTGTAACGGCACACGTTCACTGAACATTTTGTTGTATAACGCCGCTCCACTCGCGCCAGCGAGCACAACGATCGCCCCCAGCGGTATAAGCCCCATCAACAGGGTGCGCATCCGGTCTAATAGGTATCCTGCTAGACTGGATGTGGTTGGATAATCGGTAAGAAGCAGTGGTAGAGAATTGAGCCCAGCCGCCGCAGCGAGCACGACTAGGGCAATGGTGAAAGGCAGGACGAAGCCCCAACGAATTTCGCCCTGACGCAATTGGAATAGAAACATGATGGCTATAGCCAAGCTCAAGCCGAAATAGGACGTCCAGCCGACCAGAGCAAGGAGTCGTCCACGGTCAGACTCCTCCGTCTGTCCGCGTAACCATGTTTCAGGAACCTTAACATATTCGCCAAAGGCACCAACCTGGCCTCCCTGGATGGTGACGTAGAGTCGGTAAGTGGCCTCGCCCAAAACGGGGCTATCGCGTTCCCAGGTGAATTGCTGATCAACACGGTTTATCTTTTGCTCACTGCTGCTGCCAATCAAGTGGTAGCTGGTGAGGTCAATATGGCGGTCTTCACGCAAGAATTGCTCGGCCAGCTGTTGGGCAGCTGTGGTGGTAAGGCTGGCACCTGAGCGTTCTTCGGACAGGGTGCGCCTGAATCCAACGAGGCGAGAGGATGGATTGAGATAGACGTTGAACTCCTCGGCCTGAAAAGGCTTGAAGAATCTGACTCGCCAATACCAGATAGAGACCTCTTTGGCTAAGCGGTTCAGGGTGGCTGAACCGGCGAGGTGTTCGATATAGCTGCGTGCGGCCTGGTTGCTTTCGAAGCTTACTACACTGTGATAGCCAGAGGGATCAAAGCCGCGCTCCTGAAGGAACTGCTCGGCCAGGCGGCGGGCTGCTGGTTGAAGAATTTTAAAATCGATGGAGGCGATCGGGAAGCTGTACTCTTGCAGGAAGAGAGCGACGATCAGTCCAAGACAACCCAGGAGGATGATGAACGGGAATACCCAGTCCCTCTTGCCTTGCGTTGAACCCATATCCCTTATGCTCCTAGGGTAGCACCTCGTTTTTTCCTCAATAGAGGAGGTAGGGCCTCGCTGCTATCCCATTATAAGAGGAACTGACTGGCATAACAAGGAAGAGGGGACTAATCCTTTGGTCGAGCCGATATCGCTCAGGGCTCCTCGCCTTGTGGCATCCCAGAGTATATGTTACAATTTTTCCATACGTGGATTCCTGCTGAGGAGCCCTGTGTGACCAGCGAAGAACTCAGCTATTTTGTCGAAGAGCTATTTGCTTCCCCTCAGATGCAAAGTCTTTGGGAAATCAAGGATCGGGGTATGCCCGTATTCGCGCACACGATCGACGTCGCTCTTCTTTGTCTCGAGGCCTTCCCGGAGTGGCGCGAGAAGTTCCCCACCATGGATCTTACCGTGGTGATCGTTGGTAGCCTACTGCACGATCTGAGTAAGGTAGCTGCCCGGCGGTCTAAAACCACCACCCATAGCCAGATTATGAGTAGTGAGCCTACGCAGGCTGTGGCTGAGGCGATAGATTTGCTCGAAAAGATACAGCTGCGGACAGGTATCCTTCTTACACTGGGGGAGCTCGATCATATCTGGCATATTATCGCCTCCCACCACGGTACGTGGGGGAAGGTATCCCCTTGGACACCCGAAGCAGCCCTTGTCCATCAATGCGACTACCTCTCTGCGACACAGCATCGGGTGGCACCGGTCGATGCCAATGATATCGTGCCCTTATTAGAGGAAGGGTTATCCCTCAAGACCATTGCTGCCCAACTTGATGTTAGCACGAGCGTGGTATACCAGCGTTTGAAGGAGGCCTGTCGGGCTGAGCGGGTCGACGATGGGCGCGAGCTACGGCGGCGATGGCAGGAGCGAGGGTTCGTGTTAACTGGCTCGTTGGGGCGCATGCGTCAGCTGGAGCGAGCCCGCCACATTGTTAAACGTGCTCGCGAGGCACCCAGGTGCATAGTAGAGGTCATCACCGAGGCTGCTACCGGACGTCAGCCACGTAATTTTGAGATTGGGTGATGGAAGGGGAGAGTCGGTTGCTAAGGGCCGATCTGCACGTACATAGCCAGTTCTCTGGGGATGGCCAGATGTCGCTGGCGACGATTGTCGCTGTTGTTCGGAAGCGTGAACTGGACTGTATCGCTCTGGTGGATCACAATACAATCGCTGGCGCCTTGCATCTTCAGGAGATCGCCCCCTTCAAGGTCATTGTAGGCGAAGAGATAGACACCTCGGCGGGGGAAATAACAGGTTTATTTCTCAAGGAGGGGATTCCGCCGCGGTTGTCGCCGGAGGAAACGATCGCTCGTATCCGGGAACAAGATGGCCTCATTTGTATACCGCACCCATTTGATCGACTACGCCGCTCACGGTTGAAGGAAACAATTCTTCTGAAGATGGTGCCCTTGATTGATATCATAGAGGTGTTCAACTCCAGGGTTACTCTGCCTGAGGATAATCGCCGTGCCCTTTCCTTTGCTCAGAGACATAATCTACTCTCTGGCGGGGGAAGCGATGCGCATATGGCCTGTGAAATCGGCCGCACCTATGTTGATCTGCCGTCATTTGATACGGCGCAGGAGTTCCTGGTGGCCTTAAGCGAGGGCAAAGTAAGCGGTAGGACGTCTACCCCCCTTGTCCATCTGGCTACGACGTGGGGCAAGTTTCAGCGCAAGTATCTCACCCCAAATCGGGGTTGATCGTTGCGCTACATATGATCGGGCGCATGTATTCCCATAAGGTTTAAGGTGTTGGCCAGCACTATTTTGGCTGCCCTTACCAGCTTAAGGCGGGCCTTGGAGAGGGCTTGATCTTTAGAGACGACACGGCACTGCTTATAGAAGGCGTGAAAGACGGTGGCCAGGTCTTGGGCGTAGTACGGTAACAGGTGTGGTTCCAGCTGCTGGGCGATGGTCTCGACCAGCTCAGGCAGAAGAAGCATCTTTTTTATGAGGAGTAATTCTGGCTCTTTCCGCAGTAGGCGGAGATCGGCATCACTCAGATCGCGCTCTCCGGCGTAGCGCAAGATGCTAGCGATACGGGCGTGGGCATATTGAACGTAATATACGGGGTTTTCGGCCGACTGGGTCTTAGCCAGGTCAAGGTCGAAGTCCATCTGGCTGTCAGCTGAACGGGAGAGGAAGAAAAAGCGGCAGGCATCTGCACCCACCTCATCGAGTACTTCGCCCAGAGTGATGAGGTCACCACTGCGTTTGGACATGCGGACGATCTCAGCGCCGCGCCGGAGGGTGACCATCTGATGGATGATTATTCGTAGCTTTTCCTCTGGGATACCCAAGGCGGCGATGGCCGCTTTCATGCGGGGAACGTGTCCCTGGTGATCAGCGCCCCAGATGTCGATGACCCACTCGAACCCACGCTCCACAAACTTGTCATAATGATAGGCTATATCGGTAGCGAAGTAGGTGGGTATGCCTGTGCTGCGGACGAGGACGTTATCCTTGTCCTCCCCCATGGCCGTGGAGGCGAACCAGATAGCGCCCTCTCGCTCCTCCAAGTAGCCTCTCTCCCGGAGCATCTCCAGCGTCTTGTCAACCAGGCTACGCTCGAAAAGGCTTTGCTCGCTGAACCAGACGTCATAGTTGATGCCCAGGGCGGCCAGGTCTGAGCGTGCTGAGTTTAAGATCTTTGTCATAGCAATCTTACCCAGTTCGGCGGCAGCCTGCTCAGGAGGTAGCGGCTGAAAAGAGTGGCCATACTCGGCGACAATCTCCTTGGCCAGGTCGATCATATAGTGGCCGTAATAGCCATCGGTGGGCATTTGGGCTGTCTGTCCCAGCTGCTGGAGATAACGAGCGTAGATGGAGTTATTGAAAGCGTCCATTCGGCTGCCCGCATCATTTACATAATATTCACGGGTGACCCGGTAGCCGGCTTTCGTCAGGATATTTCCTAAGACGTCTCCCAGGGTACCACCGCGCCCAAAGGCAGCGGTGAGTGGTCCCGTTGGATTGGCGCTGCCAAATTCTATCTGTATCTTGGCCCCCCGGCCGAGGCCGATTCGGCCATAATCTGGGCCAGCCTCGAGGATGACGTCCACCTGCTTGGCCAGCCAGGCGTCACTGAGCGTGAAATTGAGAAAACCCGGTGGGGCCACCTCTAGCTTCCCTACGAGTTCCGCTCGCGGCAGGTGGTCAGCCAGAATCTTCGCTATGGACAGGGGATTCAGGCGTGCCGCTCTAGCAAGTTTCAAGGGTAAGCTGCTGGCATAGTCTCCATACGCTGGATTTGAGGGGCACTCGATAGGAATGTCATTTATATCTAGGTCAGGAAGGGCACCTGTTGTCTTTGCCCTTTCCCCTGCCTTTCTAAGCAGGTGTACCAACTCACCCTTGATCACCGTTTGTCTCCCAGACTCAGAATATCTCGCCGCATTATAGCAGTTTCCATCGTCTTGCGTATGGGTTCGTGCACCAGTATAATCTCCCTACGGCGAACCTGGTCGCTTGCTGTCCTGACCATAGTTAGGGGACTTCTGAGAGTTGTGGTTGGAAGGAGCGTAAGGTGTGATACAGGGTGAGAAGGTCAAGCTGCGATCGCTGGAGCGGGAGGACCTCGATCACTGGTGCCGCTGGTTTAACGATGCTGAGGTCATGCAATATTATCCTGAGAGGATATATCCCTACTCCAGGGCCGATGCCGAAGAGTTCTTCCAAAGAGTACAAGGGAGCCAAACGGATAAGGTCTTTGCCATCGAAACTAAAGAGGGGCTCTTAATCGGCAACGTGGGTCTCCACCATATCAATTGGCCGGCACGCCATGCTGAGTTGGGTATAATGATCGGTGAAAAAGATTACTGGGACAAAGGCTATGGCACTGATGTGATTAAAACAATGGTACGCTTTGCCTTTGAGAAGATGAATCTACAGCGGATATACCTGCGGGTAGCCGATTTTAATGCCAGAGCTATAGCTTGTTATAAGAAATGTGGCTTTAGAGAAGAAGGTCGCTTGCGTGAGCATACCTATAATAACGGCCGTTATATCGATGAGCTGATCATGGGCGTGCTTCGCACCGAGCTTGTTTAAGGGCCCGGACCTGCCGCTGTCCTGAAGGCAAGATGACGACCTGTTTGTCTGACGTAGAGCCAGTCCGGTTCCAGTGAAACTTACTGATGGAGGATTGATTTATGAGCCGTTCAATAGCAAACAAACCACCCGAAATATCTCCGGAAGTGCGTGGAATCATCGTGCTGACTCCGGCCGAGTCGAAACGGCTGATCGCCAAAGCGGTGGTCACCCTACCGCAGGTTCGCTGGGCAAGGGAGCATGGTCGCCTGGCAATTGCGGCCGGGACTACCAACGCCTTCATCGCCGAAGAGGTGCTGGGGAAGCCCCTTTCCAAGTTTGATTACGCCGCCGGTGTCATCGCGGCTGGACAGTTGGCTGAGACTCCGCGGGAGCGGCGCACTTCCCCATGCATTTTCCGCCGGGGGCAAGTGGTCAACACATCCTTGCTGGAGATCGTCAAGGAGTTTGACGGCAATGACGTATTCATCAAAGGAGGGAATGCCGTTGATCCTCAGGGATATGCCGGTGTCCTGACAGCTGATGACACGGGGGGAACGATTGGGGCTGTCCTGGGTATACTGCTGGCGCGCGGATCACATCTGATCGTACCGGTGGGCTTGGAGAAGATGGTCCCATCAGTGATTGAGGCCTCAAGGAAGTGTGGTATATTCCGTTTTAAGTATAGCTTGGGCAGCCCGGTTGGATTGATGCCCCTGGTCAATGCCACGGTCATCACCGAGATCCAATCTTTACATATCTTGAGCGGTGTGACAGCTACCCATGTAGCTTCTGGGGGTATCGCTGGCTCTGAGGGCTCTGTGGTGCTCGTGCTGGAGGGCAACGATGAACAGGTTGCCCGTGCCTTCGAGCTGGTCAGGGGTATCAAAGGAGAGAAGGCTATAGACAAGGGGGCGGAGGTGACCACGCGCCCCTTGCGCTTTTCATCCTAATTAGAGAGAGTGTTGCATATCCCCCCCAAACCCCCGCAGGGGGCTCAAAGTAGCCCTGCGGGCTTTTTTGTGGGGTGCCCTCACCCCCTGGCCCCCTCTCCCGCAAAGCGGGAGAGGGGGGAGTGAAGCTAGGGCGGAGCTCTAGAACCCTCCCAGAAGGGGGTGATCCCCTTCTGGACTACCCCCGCTCCGGTGGGAAAAGAGGGATCTGACCATTGACCGCACGTCGACACACACAATCTTGGTGGGGCACATCCGAGAGACCCTTGCCAAAGGGGCTACGCCCCCTTGGAACCCCTGTTGTTCAACGCTCTCTTTTTGGGTATAGGCTCGCAGCTCTGCGAGCCCTCGGCTTATTTGTGATCCGGGGGAGGAGATCCTGATTGCTGTCACGATTTTCAACTCACTAGGGAGGACGGTTTCATACGTGGATGGAGGAGGCGAGGGGGGCGTGTTTTAACACGCCCCCCTCGCCCGAGTTGGCGGACTCTACTTGGGCATATCTTTCACTGCGCTATAGGCAGGACGAGGGCTCCAATCCGAGTTGATGATACTGAACGGGTATTTCTCATCAGTAGGAGGCACGGCGGTAGAGAAGTTGAGGTTCCAGATGAACATTGCTCCTACCCAGCCCCACTGCTTGGCCTTCTCGAAGGCACGCACGATATAGCGCGCTTGATCCATATCACTATTGTCTCGCCCATACTCATAACCAGGGGCCAGGTTATTGGTGCTCCAGCCGAACTCGGTGCACCAGATCTTCTTGTCAGTGTCTCCCCACTTTACCATCACCTCGCGCAGCTGCTTAATCCGATCAAAATAGAAGCTCCAATGTCCCTTGAAAGTGGTCGAGGGAACGGTGCGGTGATCTGGTGTGTCATCCGGCGGGTTGTTATAGCCTCCCGGATGGGCCCCCACAACATCGTAATACTTCTTGATCTCACCGTTATTGTAGGTGTACATCTGCTCAAAGTAGATGAGATCATCTACCGCTACATTGGGATCGTTCCAGCCGGTAGGGGTGAGGGCGCCAGAGACGACGATGGCATTGGGGTCCACCGCTTTGATGCGGTTGTAGGCTACCTTTAACATCTCCACATAATCACCAGCGTTGATGCGGCCACCACCCCACTCGCGGCTGAAATTCTGTTCGTTCCAGATCTCGTACGCCTGCACTTTACCCTTATAACGTTGGGCGAGAGCGGCAACGAAGTTCCCTAATTTGTTCAGATCGTCGGGGGGGCCATCTACGCCGCCTGCCCGGCGCGACCAGGCTGGAGCGGTGACGATGCTGAAAAGCACATTGATCCCATAGTGCTGGGCATTATTGGCTATGGCATCTGTGATTTCCCAGTCAATCTTGCCCTCGCTTTTCTCCATATCGGACCAGCGGATCTGCTGCTTCACCCAACCGAAACCGGCATTGCGAATTAGCCCAAATATGCGTGCCTGATCTTGGAAGGGCAGATGGGCCTGCATGCCGTAGCCAAAAGCGGTGAGGCTGGGTGGCGAAGCGACCGGGGTGGGGGTCGACGTAGGGTTAGGGGTAGAGTCTGAAACGGGGGCAGGGCTTGGACTTGTCAGCGGCCCATCTGCCTCAAAGGCATCTTTCATATTAGTATTCGGTAGTTCGCCTGGCCGGTTGAGGCCATTGGGGGCGGCATTGTTGTACTGCTTGTAGAAACGGCTGCCCTTCGCTTGGGAGTCGAGGTCAGGGGGTAAGTTATTGCCGGTTATAATGGATTTAAAATAATCACCGAGCAACAGACCCTGTGTCAGACCGGTCGCCTGGTCGTAGTGCATCACCCCACGTTGAAAACGCAGGTAGGCGAAATTACGGTTGTTGGGATCGTAAGTGGGTGCGCTGGTGGGCACGCCCCACATCTCCAGGTTGACGCCGGGCATCCAGTTGGGGTCACCATTGCCATCAGGATAAGCATCGCTGAAGGAAACGGTGGTGGCGAATGTGCGGTAAAAAGCCGTAGGAATATTGTTCCAGGTATCCGGGGCCTTGTTTTTAACAAAGGTGATGACCGCTGTAGCGTAGCCAGGGCTACCAACCGCTGGTGCCTGATTGGCAATATTTTGGTCGAAAGAGGGAAGTACTGCTCCCTGGATCACGTTGTAAGGCATTACTTCACGATCGAGTAGGTTGAGTTGTCCAACTGTACCGTCACTCTGGAGCTGCATTACCCTTCTCTGGAAAAACTGCACCGGCGATCCCAGCAGGGTGAACTTGCGGGAAACTGGATAGCCGAAGGTGCGTATGCCGCCACGCTTGTTGAAGTAGTCCCAGAATTTATCATCACTTATCCTGAATCCGGTTTCGGCAAAATAACGGGGATCAGGAGCCGCCTGTACGTTTGCGGCAGTCGTCCGTGGCCTCTCGGCCAGCGCCACCGCGCTGGTAGCGATTCCGTTAGTTGGGGGGAATATTCCGGCCAGTAAGAGCAGAGAGCAAAGAACCCAAGTCAGCCTCCTCATTTACCTTGCCTCCTCAGTTTGGTTTGGGGTTAGCTCTATTCGCTGAAGTGTATGCCCTCGTTTGAGGCTACTGGTTAATCCTGCTGTCTTCACCTCCATCTTAAATGGTTTGCCTGGGCCTAATTTTAGGGAGATCTAGGATCGGGGTGCTCCTCGTCAGGATCGTTGGTGGCTAGAGGCGGAGGACTTCCCCGAATTAAGGAGCAATCGGCGGGAGGGATTATAACATGGGATGAGAAGACCGACAAGAATATATTTGGAGAGGGTTCCACTAACTCACAAAGTGACCGTACCTGTCGCCTTCGCATGGTATAATATTCCCACACCGCCGCCCGACGGAACAGCACGCGATTGGAGGACGGATGCGTCCAAGAGTTCGCAGTTGCAAGTGGGGGAAAAAAGCGATAGGCTCTCATATAAGAGAAACCAAATACTTACAGAGGAGAGCCTATGCCGACGATCGAATTGACCGCCAAAGTAATTATAT
>JAMCVK010000044.1 GCA_023475225.1 Chloroflexota bacterium | reverse complement strand
ATCGGGGACACACATGGGCACGATCCTTCCTCTCGTGTGAGCGAGATGCGAGATTAAGGCAATCATCCCATGTAATGTCCCCTTTGTCACGTGCTCCATCAAAATCGAATCTGCCCACTCCTGAGGGACAAGCCCCCGCGCTACATCTCTGCACACCCCATTTTGGGAGACAAGGGCGACGAAGCTCTTCAAGTTTCTAATAAAACACAAACAGCTCCCGCTGGATTGAGGGGAGGTCAAGGAGGGGGGCGCAGCCCAATACCCTTGGATGGTTCTAGGGCTCTGCCCTAGCCCTTCTTTCCCCCTCTCCCGCAGGGAGAGGGGGGTAAGGGGGTAAGGGGGATAAGGGTAATATAGATGGATTACGATTATGTGGTGATCGGCAGCGGAATCGGCGGACTGTATACCGCCCTACTGGCGCAGCAGCATGGACGCACCTTGATTCTAACCAAGGGTAGTATCGATGAGTGCAACACTAAGCATGCCCAAGGGGGTATCGCTGCCCCTATAGGCCCCTTGGATTCACCGCAGAAACACTATCACGATACGGTAGAGGTGGGGGCGGGGCTCTGCGACACGGAAGCAGTGCATATCCTGACTGAGGAGGCGGCCGACCGTATCTACGACCTCATCCGGCTGGGGGTTCCCTTTGATACTGTTGAGGGACAGGTAGCTCTGGGGATGGAGGGTGGCCATAGCCTGCCCCGGGTGCTCCACGCCGGCGGTGATGCGACTGGTGCGCGAATTGAGACGACTCTTAGCCATTTAGCCAGGAGCTCTGCGGTAACTATCCTGGAATACCATCTTGTCACTGAGATCGCGGTTGATGCTGAGGGGGTTCAAGGGGTGGTAGCCCTGGATTGCCGCAGTGGCGAATACCGCCAGTTCGGCTGTCGCTTTCTGGTGCTGGCCAGTGGGGGAGCAGGGCAGCTCTTCCTATTTAATACAAATCCAGAAGTTGCCACCGCTGATGGGGTAGCACTGGCTTACCGGGCGGGCGCAGTGATTCAGGACATGGAGTTTTTCCAATTTCATCCTACGGCCTTACGTCTGCCTGGGGCACCGCCCTTCTTGATTTCAGAGGCGGTTCGGGGTGAGGGTGGTATCCTTGTTAATACCGCTGGGGAGCGATTTATGCCCAGGTACCACCCGAAGGCTGAGCTAGCAGCACGTGATATAGTGGCGCGGGCCATCCTGTCCGAGATGCAGGCCACAGGGTCTGATCACGTTTACCTGGACATCACCCATCTACCCTTGCCCCAGATCATCAGCCGTTTTCCCAGCATCTACCACTTCTGTCGTGGGCATGGGCTCGACATCACCGCCTCGCCAATCCCCGTCGCCCCCGCGGCGCACTACATGATTGGAGGAGTGAAGACCGACATATGGGGAGAGACCAACATTGCCCGTCTGTTCGCCTGTGGGGAGGTCGCCTGCACGGGTGTTCATGGTGCCAATCGGCTGGCTAGTAATTCTCTCCTGGAGGTCGTGGTCTTCGCCAAACGGATCATCCAGCGCACCGTGGAGGGCCCCCCCTCTGGATCTGCGCTGAGTTTACCAGAGCGTGTCGAGCTAGCAGAGTTAAGCGTTCAGTCCGGGGTTCCTGCTCCCTCATCTCCCCTGCTGCAGAGATTGATGTGGGGCAAAGTAGGTATTCAACGTTCCCGAGAGTCACTCGAGGAGGCCCGCCGTACCCTTGCGGCGTGGCAGGCGCGGTTACCCTTACCCATCGACCGCTCCTCACATGAGTTGAGAAATATGGTCTTAGTCGGTCGGTTGATAACTGAGGCGGCCCTTCTTCGTGAGGAGAGCAGGGGTGCTCATTACCGCACTGATTTTCCCCAGATGTCTGCGGCCTGGCAGCGGCATATTCACTTCCGGCGTGGAGCCCTAACGAGTGCCTGAATTGTTACGCTGAGGAGGTTTCCTTATGGATATTCCGTACGCTGAAGTGCAAGCGATTGTGAAGCGAGCGCTGGCTGAGGATCTGGCTTGGGGCGATATCACCACAGAGGCTTTACCCCTGAGAGGGGCATGGGGAAGGCTCTCGATCCTGGTCAAGGAAGAGGGGGTATTAGCCGGCATTCACGTCCTGGCGGCGGTCTTCCAGGCTGTGGATGGGGCGCTGAAAGTAAATATCCTTAGCGAGGATGGCACGCGGGTAAAGCCTGGGGACATCGTTGTTACGGTGGAAGGAGCAGTTCCCAGCTTGTTGGCCGGTGAACGGGTAGCTCTCAATTTTTTGGGGCATCTTAGCGGCATCGCCACGCAGACGGCGCACTATGTGGCCAGCGTTAAGGGTTTGCCAGTCCGTATAGTGGACACGCGTAAGACGACGCCTGGATTACGGGCCCTGGAAAAGTACGCCGTGCGCATGGGTGGGGGCTTCAACCACCGCTACAACCTGAGCGATGGCGTTCTTATTAAGGACAATCATCTCTCTGCTCTGCGTGCTGCTGGGTTTGGCCTGGGTGAGGTGATTCGGCACGTCCGTGAACGCGCCCCACATACGCTTCAAATTGAGGTGGAGGTGGAGACGGTGGAGGAGGCTGAGGCAGCGGTTGAGGCAGGGGCTGACATCGTTCTGCTGGACAATATGAGTGTGAAGGAGATGGCCCAGGCGGTCCGGGTCATCGCTGGCCGAGCGCTCGTTGAGGCTTCAGGTGGGGTGACTCTGGAGACGATACGCTCCATCGCCGAGACGGGTGTGAACATTATCTCGGTAGGTGCTCTTACCCATTCGGTGCGCGCCCTGGATATCAGCGCCGAGTTGATCCTAGAAATATAACTTATAGCTCCAAAAGCCATCAAATAAAAGGGGAGGTATGCTGTGTTATATCAGCCGACCAGAAAGAAGCTAGCGGAGGTGACCCGCACGTTGGTCAATGCGGCGATGGACCGGGAGAAAGCGGATGCCGTGATTAAGGGTGGCAGGCTGGTAAACGTAAACACGGGAGAGGTTCAGCCTGATGTGGATGTAGCCGTCAAGGCTGGAAGGGTGATAATCATCGGCAACGCCAGTCATACCATAGGTGAGGAGACCCAGATAATTGACGGTTCTGGATATTACCTGGTGCCCGGTCTGCTTGATGGACATATGCACATTGAGAGCAGCATGATCACGGTTACCCAGTTCGCCCGAGCCGTCGTGCGCAATGGCACGACTGGGGTCTTTGTGGATCCTCATGAGATCGCCAATGTCCTTGGTCTCGCTGGTGTGCGGTTGATGCTGGACGAGAGCCGGAACCTGCCTCTTAAGGTCTATGTGGGAGCGCCCTCTTGTGTGCCGGCCCTACCTGGCCTTGAGGACGCCGGGGCCGTTATTGGACCGGCGGAGATCCGTGAGATGATGCGCTGGGATGGTGTACTCTTCCTGGGTGAAATGATGAATTTTCCAGGCGTACTAGCTGGAGAGCCCAGTGTACACGGTGAACTTCAGGCCACATTGGAGGCAGACAGGGTGATCACCGGGCATTATGCTGTGCCCGAAATAGAGCTTGGTCTGCAAGCCTATGCTGCGGCCGGAATCAGCAGTTGTCACGAGTCAACCCGCGCCGCAGATGTTTTGGCCCGCCTGCGCTTGGGGATGTACCCAATGATGCGGGAAGGGTCAGCCTGGCGTGACCTCAAAGCTACGTTAAAAGCCATCACAGAAAGAAGGATTGACACGCGTCACGCCATGATCGTCAGCGATGATACCCATCCCCACACGCTTATCGAACTCGGCCATCTTAACCATATCGTCAGAAGGGCGATCGAGGAAGGGATCAATCCGATAACGGCCATACAAATGGCCACTATTAACGTCGCCGAGTATTATCGAGTCAACCACGATCTGGGAAGTATTTCGCCCGCTAAGTGTGCCGATATCATCTTTGTTAAAGATTTGACGCAGATGCAGGTGGATAAGGTGATGGTTGATGGGGTCATTGTCGCTGAGGGGGGACGCGTGCTCTACGACCTACCTGCCTTCGATTACCCTGAGTTTGCCCAGCGGTCCGTTCACCTCAAGGCCCCTCTCGAGGCGGAGAATTTTCTGATCCGCGCTCCTAGTAAGGATGGGTCAGTGACTGTCAGGGTGATGGAGGTGATCGAAGCCCAGGTGGGAACGCGGCACCTTCAGGTTACGATGCCCTTGAGGAGTGGCCTAATCTCGGCCGCAGTGGAGAAGGACATCGCCAAGGTGGCCTGTGTTGAAAGGCACAAGGGCAGTGGAACGATCGGTTTGGGGTTCGTCAAAGGACTTGGCTTCAAGGGCGGAGCTGTCGCCTCCACCGTCGCCCACGACAGCCATAATTTGCTGATTGTGGGCATGAACGACGTGGACATGGCTATCGCCGCTAACAAATTGGCCGAGTGTGGCGGTGGGTCAATCGTGGTGCGCGATGGACAGGTCTCGGCTTTAGTACCCCTCCCCATTGCTGGTCTGGTTTCTGATCGCCCTGTGGAGGAAGTTGATCAAAAGATAAGAGAATTGGAGCAGGCTTGGAAGGAATTGGGTTGCCACATGGTCTCCCCCTTCATGACCGTTGCCCTTTTGTCGCTGCCAGTGCTTCCGGAGCTGCGCCTGACCAATCGTGGCCTGGTTGATACCTTGACCTTCCAACCTGTGGACCTGATCGTCACTGCCTAGACTTGGCTAGCCTGAAGGAAAGGAAAAGGGGATGACCATACGTTTTGGGATGATTAAGACGACCCTTGGCTATATAGCTGTGGCTGGGGATGATGATGGTTTGCTCTGTTCTACGCTACCCTGTCCGGATGAGGAGGGGTGCATTAGGAGCTTACTATTGTACTGTGGGGATGAGCCTGTGCCCAGTGCTGAATTTGAGACGTTATTGGTACAACTGCTCTATTACAGCCTTGGCCAGCGGGTTGAGTTCACAGCCCGGCTCAATCTGGGATGGGCCACGCCGTTTGAACGGTCGGTTTTGGAGGCAGTGCGCCGCATCGACTATGGACAGGTGAGTACCTATGGTGCTATTGCCCAGCAAATCGGACGGCCAAGGGCCGCCCGGGCTGTTGGACAGGCCGTTGCCGCCAATCCCCTGCCTATCATCATTCCGTGCCATCGTGTCGTTGCGGCCCGTGGTCGGCTAGGTGGTTTTGGGGGCGGACTGGTGCTCAAGCTAACGCTGCTCCGTTTGGAGGGTGTAAGGTTCCTGGCAGAGGACGCTTAAATTGACGCCGCAACACAAGGTATGCCATAATGCGGACTACATCACGAAGCGTAGGGAAGAGATGTCCGCGGGGATGAGTGGTTCAGGAAGATATAAAGTCCTTGCCTGTGAGGTACTGCGGGACGAGCTATTGCACGTATTGCCCTCGCATCTGGAGTATGAATTTCTCCCCTATGGGCTGCATCGCACTCCAGATAGATTGCGGCTCGAGATTCAAAAGCGCCTGGATACAAGTGAGGGATCAACGCTTGTGCTCGCCTATGGACTTTGTGGCAACGGCACGCTCTGCCTCAGGAGTGGCTCTCACGGTCTTGTCTTACCGCGCGTAGAGGATTGTATTAGCCTACTGCTGGGTTCCCAGGAGGCCCGACGAAGGGAGGCACTTAAAGAGCCGGGCACTTATTATCTGACCAAGGGATGGATTGAAACGGGCATGGACCCCCTGACCGAGTACCGTTGCTGTGTGGAGAAATACGGTGCTGAGAAGGCGCTTTTTGTAAGCAAAACGATTTACGCTCACTATACGCGGATCGCCCTGATAGATACGGGCGCCTATGATATAGCCAGATATCGAACTCACGCCCAGGAGGCGGCCGCCCTTCTGGGCCTGCGCTATGAAGAGCTCCCCGGCTCTCTGGAGCTGTTGAGGAGGTTGGCCGAGGGGAATTGGGGGCACGATATCCTGACCATTCACCCTGGGGAGGAAATAGCATTAAGCGCTTTTGCGGAACTGCTGATGGTAGGCTGAGGTGAGGGCATGAAGGAGGCCAAGGTAATCTTTCGGCCGGAAGATCGGGCCGTTGCTGTGCCGACCAGAACCAATTTGGTTGTAGCCGCCTCTCTGGCTGGTATCAATATCTATGCTCCGTGTGGAGACCGCGGAGTCTGTGGTAAGTGTAAGGTTCAGGCTTGGGGCCAATTGACGGCGCTGACGCAGGCTGAAAGGGGATGGTTAGCCCCTGCTGAGATTGAGGAGGGTTGGCGGCTCGCCTGCCAGGCAGTTGTTGAGGGCGATGTCGTCGTACAGCTACCGATCGGAAGGCTGCAATATGCGCGCATCGCCATAACAGAGACAGTTGGCTTAGCACCCAACGTTCGTAAGATTTTCCTGGAGTTACCCCAGCCATCGCTAGATGATCAACGCTCCGATCTCAGCCGCCTTAAAGAGGGCCTAGGTATGGAGGAGACCACTGTCCACCTCTCAGTTCTACGTAATTTACCGCGAGTTTTGCAGGAATCCGGCTACAAAGTTACAGCCGTATTGGTTGGAGAAGAGCTGATCGCTGTTGAAAAAGGCGATACTACGGCCCTGAACTTTGGTTTAGCCTTCGATATTGGTACGACGACGGTAGTGGGCATGCTGTTGGATTTGCACAGCGGCCGACAGTTGGCTGTAAGCCCGGCCCTCAATGCTCAGGCGAACTATGGTGCCGATGTGGTTTCGCGGATAGCTCTGGTGATGAATGAGCCATCTGGATTGAACAAATTGCAACACGAAGTTAGCAAAACGATCAATGGCATCATTGGAGAGCTGCTTCAACAAACGGGTGTGCGACGTGAGAACATCTATGAGGCGACCATCGTCGGCAATACTTGTATGCACCATCTGTTGTTGGGCATCAAGCCCATCTCATTGGCTGTTGCCCCCTATGCACCCGTGGTTACTGATCCGCTAGCAGTCAAAGCGAAGGAGTTGGGGATTGATATCCATCCCCGAGCCTCTGTATTCGCCTTGCCCAATATCGCTGGCTTCGTTGGTAGCGATACAGTTGGCGTCATTCTGGCCACGGGACTACATCGGAGTGAGGAGATAAAGCTGGCCATTGATATTGGCACCAATGGCGAGATCGTCCTCGGTAATAAGGATAGGTTATTGGCCTGCTCCACGGCCGCCGGCCCGGCTTTCGAGGGGGCACACATAATGAATGGCATGCGGGGAACGGAGGGGGCGATTGAGCGGGTATGGATAGACGATGATGTCAAGGTGCAAGTAATTGGACGGCGAAAGCCTCGGGGCATCTGTGGTTCTGGGTTGATCGATGCCGTGGCCGAGATGTACAGGGCGGGTGTAATTGATCAAAGTGGTCGCTTGATCAACGGAGAAGAAGCGGCAGATCGTTTGCCCAAGTCATTGTCCTCCAGGCTGATAACTACGACACAGGGACCTGGCTTTGTGCTCTATAGCGATCGTCATAGCGCGGTCGTCATTACTCAGCGCGACATTCGGGAGCTACAGCTGGCCAAGGGGGCGATCAGGGCCGGCATCGAGATCCTCAAGAAAGAGCTTGGAATTGAGGATGACCAGATAACTGAGGTGCTTCTGGCCGGGGCCTTTGGCAGTTACGTCCATCCCCCCAATGTGGTGGCGATCGGATTGATACCACCGTTGCCTGAGGAGCGTCTGGTCTCC
This sequence comes from Chloroflexota bacterium, assembly GCA_023475225.1. Classification (NCBI taxonomy): domain Bacteria; kingdom Bacillati; phylum Chloroflexota; species Chloroflexota bacterium. Next base: position 32,690 of record JAMCVK010000044.1, on the reverse strand, counting down.
GTGGGGAATGCAGCGAGCGTTGGATCCAGAATGGCCCTGCTCTCTATGGCCGCAAGGGACATCGCCAAAGATATTGCCAGAAGAGTACAATACATCGAACTGTCTGCCCGCCCCGATTTTCAAGAGAAGTTTGTGGCGGCGCTGTCCCTGCCCTCATCGTGCGTCGCGAACGAGATCCGCGCCTCAGTGTAATCTGAGCGTGTTGAATATTTTCCCCGCACCCCTGTAGGGGGCTCAAGGCGGCCCGGCCTTTTGGGCTCTTTCGGCCCAGCCAAAAGACCCTTACCAAGTCGAAGACTCTTCGAGCTGCACCCCCCTTGGAATCCCCGCTGTCCCACAGCCTCAGCCCGCGGTTGACAAGGCGAAGATGGTTTGGCTATAATAATACAAAGAATGGGCAACTTTTAGGCGCCTGTAGCTCAGGAGGATAGAGCAGCTGCCTTCTAAGCAGCGGGTCGGGGGTTCGAGTCCCTCCAGGCGTACCCGGCTTGTGGTGGACGTAGCTCAATTGGCAGAGTGCTAGATTGTGGCTCTAGTGGTTGTGGGTTCGAGCCCCATCGTCCACCCCCACTGACAGCTTAGCCGAGCCTTCGGAGGGATTTATATAGACGATATCCTCAGGATGCCCCAGCGGGTAGCTGGGGTGCCTTGTCCTCTGCCAGGAGCGCAAATTGCCTGCCGTGCCCAGCCACCTCACAAGGCGAACTGTAGAAAGGATCCTAGAAGGTGCTCGGCAGAAGAGGCATCCTTATATGCTGGACGAGTTGAAATCCACAGGAAGAAGCCTAAAACGCGAGCTCAAGGTATATCAACTCGTCCTGAAAGATGGCCGAACGCCGAAACTGGCCAAACTTCTTCTCGGAGTGGCAGTTGGTTATGCCCTTTTGCCCTTCGACATCATTCCGGATTTTATACCTGTACTTGGTTATCTCGATGACGTTATCATCTTACCCGTCCTGGTCATCATAGCGCTGAGAATGATCCCCAAAGAGGTTATCGAGGATTGCCGGATCAGGGCAAACGGAGCCCGCTGATCCGTTCGTTGTCAAGAAGAAACCCTATTCGGCTAATCGAACCCTAACAACACAGGCCGTTTGGCTCACGGCAGCGGCGACCTTTGCCAGCACCCCAAATGTCAGGTGCGACCCCTAAGATTAGCGTTATAAAGGGGTGAATTATCATCGAGATTTGGACATATACCATAATCAGTGTCGCCCTGGTCAGCGCCATATCTTTGATTGGCATCTTTAGTCTTGCGCTGGACCAGAAGCTACTGAAAAAGATTTTGCTCTTTCTCGTTAGCTTTGCTGTTGGGGGGTTATTTGGTGATGCTTTTATCCACCTTTTACCCGAATCATTTGAAAAGCTCGGTGCAAATTTAGCCACCTCGCTCTATATTGTGGCTGGCATTCTTATTTTCTTTGTCTTAGAGAAGTTTATTCGTTGGAGACATTGCCATATTCTCACCTCTGAGGAACATTTACATCCCGTAGTTTTCATGAATTTAATTGGTGATGGGGTGCACAATATGCTTGATGGGATGCTGATCGGAGCCAGTTATGCCGTGAGTATTCCCATCGGAATTACTACCACACTAGCAGTTATTTTGCATGAAATACCGCAGGAGCTAGGGGATTTCGGTGTGCTTGTTCATGGGGGGCTTTCTGTAAAGAGGGCTTTGGCCTTCAATTTCCTCTCAGCCCTGACGGCACTTTTGGGTGCTATCATCTCCCTGGTCATAGGGCCACACGTTCAAGGCTACTCATTATCCATGTTGCCAATTACAGCTGGTGGTTTCTTATATATAGCAGGGTCGGATCTGATACCAGAACTCCAACATGAAGTTAAGTTATCAACATCCTTAGGGCAATTCATCTTAATAATACTGGGGGTAGGAATTATGGCTCTATTAGTTTTACTGGAATAGATGCTACACCCTCTTTATATCCTTATGTGGCGTTGTTACCTGCCACCACGAGGGTAAGGTCATGGTATTGCCACACTTCGTGGAAGTGTTGGTGTTCTCGGATAGGCTCTTAATATCATTGCTCAACGGCTCAGCGATTGTCGCTCTTCGGCTAATAGTTGCCTCGTCTCCCTTAAGCGGCGAGCTATGACGCTTGCTAATCTGCGGAAGATATGAAGCCCCAGTTTGGGGTCCGCATCGAAGAGCCTATCTAACTCCTCCCCATTTATGGTGATAACCTTGACCTTAGTCAGGCAGCGCACAGTTCCCGTGTTATAGTGCGGTTCGACCAGTGCTGACCAGCCAAAGCTATCGCCGGTCGTTATCACCCCCACTATGCCCTGACCGGTTTCCATCTCCGTCAGGTGGCCCATTTCGACGATCGCCTTGCCATAATCGATCAAGTAGAGCTTGGAGGCTTTACTCCCCTCCCTGAAGATGATGTCTCCAGTCTCATATGTCTCTTCCTGGCAGAGTCTAGCCAGCTTGTCCAGTTGGCTATCATCGAGTCCTTGGAATAACTGCATTCCTTGGAGCGCTTCTTTTGGTACCATCTGATCTCCTCCCTCAGGCCTGTAAGTCCTTGCGGAAAATGGCCGAATCCAGCGGGGTATTGGGAATCTCTTAGCCCGATAACATATTAACACGGAGCGTAGCGCTTGGCTATAGAGAAAGCAGGGTCAGGGCCTGCTGGCCCAGAACCATGACCGCAGTACAAATGGTTGAAATCTGGCTAGCTTGCTGTTATAATGAGGACGCAACGGCGCGGAGGGATCGCATAGTTGGTCTAGTGCGGCCGCCTGCTAAGCGGTTACGGGGGCTTAAACCTCCGTCATGGGTTCGAATCCCATTCCCTCCGCCACAGCGAGTGCGCCCGTGGCGCAGTGGATAGCGCGTTGGGTTGCGGACCCAAAGGTCGGAGGTTCGAATCCTCTCGGGCGTGCCCATATTTTTCACTGAAGAGCAAGAACTAATGGTTCTTGCTCTTTAAATATGACCTGGTGAGGGAAAAATAATGGTCGCCAGATTAAGCGACCTCCGAGCCCTGCTTATCGATCTGGATGGCGTCATCTATCGGGGTAGGACGCTGCTGCCCGGCGCGGTAGAATTTTTCGGATTCCTTAAGCAGAATGGTTTGAAATTCAAATTGGTTACCAATAATTCTACCCGCACAGCTGCATATTATGCCGCCTTGCTCAGCGGGATGGGAATCAAGATCGGCTCGGAGGCTGTATTTACGGCCGGACAGGCTACCGCTCAATACTTACAGAAGGCTGCTCCATCTGGGGCCGCGGTGTACGTCATTGGTGAGGAGGGGCTCGTCGACCCCATTCTGGAGGCGGGGTTCCGTCTGAGTGAGGAGCGCCCACAGTTCGTGGTAGTTGGGCTGGACCGAGAGGTCAATTATAGAAAGATGGCCACAGCCTGCGTCGCTATCCGGGCGGGCGCTAAGTTTGTAGCGGCTAATCCGGATCGAACATTGCCCACACCAGACGGATTCGTGCCGGGCTGCGGGGCTATTCTGGCGGCCATCGAAGCGTGCACGGATGTTCCCCCCTTTGTGGTCGGCAAGCCAGAGACCCAGATGCTCACCTTAGTGATGGAACAGCTAGGGGTAATGCCCGAAGAGACGGCCATAATCGGGGATCGCTTAGATACGGATATACTTGGTGGCCAGCGAGCTGGGCTTACCACCATCCTGGTGCTGACTGGTGTAACTACGCCGAACGACTTGGTTTCCTCGCCCATTCAACCGGATCATATTTTTGCAGACCTCAAGGCGTTAGAGCAGCAGTTAGCAGCAGTAAGGGCAGGTTTTAAGTGAGTAAGGTCGCTGTCCTTAGGACCAGTCCAGAGACAGTGCTGGAAGATTATGGGCGCCTGATGCGCCTGGCTGGCTATAAGGACCATCTTCCCTCAGATAAAGAGACCATCCTGAAGGTGAATATCTCCTGGCATCATTATTATCCAGGCTGTTCAACCGCTCCCTGGCAATTGGAGGGCGTGATTAAGACGCTGACCGAGGACGGCTATGCACCTGATACCTTAATGGCCGGACATAATCGCACAGTTGTTGTTGATGCTAAAATCGGTGAAGTCAAGAATAAACATAAATCAGTGGTAGAGAAATACGGGGTAAGGAACGTACACTTATACGAACCCTGGGTGGAGTGGCTGAAGTATGAGCCGAAAACACCACTGCTGGCGCTGGATAGGGTGTTTCCGCAGGGTATCCACATCCCTGCCCTATTCGTCGGTAGGAATATCTGCCACCTGCCTACAGTGAAGACGCATGTCTTCACGACAATAACAGGGGCGATGAAAAATGCCTTTGGGGGGTTGCTCAACGAAAATCGGCATTGGGCTCACGCTGCTATTCACGAAACGTTGGTCGATTTGTTGATCATTCAGAGGGAGATCCACAGCGGCATATTTGCGGTGATGGACGGTACTATAGCAGGAGAAGGCCCCGGACCGCGGGCGATGGTGCCTCATGTTAAAAATATCATCCTGGCTAGTGGCGATCAAGTGGCGATTGATGCCATCTCGGCCAAGTTGATGGGACTAGACCCACTCTCCATCGAGTTCATTCGCCTGGCCCACGAGATGGGCCTCGGCGTCGGAGACCCCCGCCAGATAGAGCTGGTTGGTGATGACATCTCCAATGAGAATTGGCACTTCCAGGCGAACAAGGATACCCTGGCCAGCCGTGGACAGAAGGTGATTTACCATGGTCCCCTCAAGCCCTTAGAACACCTTCTGTTGCGCAGTCCCCTAACCCCATGGTCCTACATAGCTTCCAGGCTTTATTATGACTTCTTCTGGTTCCCCCTGATCGGCAAACGAAGGGTAGCCCGGATGATGGAGACACCCTGGGGGAGGCTTTTTCGAACTTATGAGCCACAAGGATAAGCAGACGGGGCGAAGGCCAGAATCGGCTGGGGCGGCGCACATTGATAAGGACGAGGGGTGATTCTTGTCTCTCTTGGCTAACCTGAAAGGGAGAATGCTTTTTCCCTTAGCCCTGGGGCTAGTGGTCTTGCTAGCCCTCGCTGTTTTGGGCGACTTCCCTAAGGTTGTCCAGTCATTCGCCCATTTTTACTGGGGCTACATCCCTTTAATCCTGGCCCTGACCTTGGTCAATTATGTGCTGCGCTTCTGTAAGTGGCAATATTATTTAAGATTAATCGGGGTGGATGCGCTCCCGCGTTGGGATAGTTTTCTCATCTTCTTTGGTGGCTTAGCGATGGTGATCACGCCCGGCAAGGTTGGAGAGTGGTTGAAATCGTTCTTGCTCAAAGAAACCAGTGGGACACCGCTTAGCTTATCAGCACCCATTATTATCGCTGAACGGCTCACAGATGGCCTGGCCATGCTACTGCTCGCTTCGGCCGGTCTGGTCATTTATGGACACGGCTGGCAACTGTTTCTTCTTCTCTTCGTAGCAAGCGCGGGCATCGTCGTCCTCAGCCAACAGCGGTCATTTATACTCAGGCTGCTCGCCTGGAGTGGCAGGATAAACTGGCTGTCCGGGTGGACCCATCATCTACGCACCTTTTATGAGAGCTCTTACCGACTGCTGAGAATGGACGCCTTACTTTTGGCGACAACGATCGGTTTCGTCTCCTGGTCGGCTGAATGTGTGGCCTTTTTCTTCGTGCTAACGGGCTTGGGTCTGGAGGCGAGTCCCTTACTGCTCTTGCAGGCGACCTTCATTCTGGCCACCTCGACTTTGATTGGATCGATCTCATTATTGCCAGGCGGACTTGCCGCCGCCGAGGGCAGTATCGCTGGCCTGTTATTGTTGCTGCGGGTGACCGTCAGCCCAGCTCAAGCGGCTACGGCTACGCTGTTGATCCGCCTCTGTACCTTGTGGTTTGGTGTAAGCGTAGGGGTAGCAACTTTATTCCTCTTGTCCAGGCGGCTCAGGGCACTTGACATAGCCAGGGAAAGTCTTTAAGGGAGGAAGATATATCTGAATCGTCATTGACTGATGTAGCGGCCCTCACCTCCAAGCAGGTGCAGACGCACCTGGCCGGCGGAGCCATTGCGCTAGATTTGCGCAGGCCGTCGGATTATGGAGCTGGGCATATCAAAGGCTCGCTAAATATACCGGTAGATAACAGGGGCTCAGCAAGACTGGCGGCCCAACTGATACCCATCGGCACTCCGCTGGTCCTGGTGGCCAACGATAACCTGTTTATCGAAAGAGCCATCTCCCCACTTCGCGAGGCTGGACACGTCAATCTTAGGGGATACTTAGCCAGGGGCGTAGAGGCGTGGCTTAAGGGGGGTCTGCCCCTGGTTACATTGAAACAGATTTCGGCGAAAGAGCTCCTCGAGCTCAGAGAGAAAGGGCTCACACCGCTATTATTAGATGTGCGTGAGCCCATCGAGTGGGAATTGGGCTATATTGAGGGTTCGATTCTGATCAGACTTGCTGAATTGAAGGATCACCTAGATAAACTGCCCAAGGATAAGGAGATCGTTATTGTTTGTGAGGTGGGCATGCGCAGTAGCACGGCCGCAGGCATTTTAGAGCGGCACGGTTTCACAGCTCTGGTTAATCTGAGCGATGGTATTATGGCCTGGAGAAACGCTGACTATCCCTTGGTATTCGAAGAAGACCCTTAGTAATCTGGCTGCGCCGTTAATCTCCTGATCCTACCCAAACCTCCCCATCTTCGTATACCTCTTTTTTCCAGATGGGGACGATCTCTTTCAAGCGGTCAATGGCATATTGGCACGCCTCAAGGCCCTCCCGGCGATGGGGAGCAGCAACAGCGATGACTACGCTCGTCTCTCCGATCTCCATGTGGCCGATACGGTGCCTGATGGCTACGCCAGACAGGTGCCAACGCTCCTGGATTTCGTCCCCAATTTGCTTCAGCTTGGCCTCAGCCATCTCCTTGTAGGCGTCATATTCGAGATATTTGACCCTCTTTCCCTTAGAAACCTCCCTCACCACGCCCACAAAAGCCACCACAGCCCCATCGGCGTCCTTCCTGACCAGCTCGATAAGTGGATCAACGGAGAGTGGCTCCGTAGTTATCTCAAACATCCTTGCCCTCCGCTCACTGGTGGAACGAAGACCACTTCATCCCCCTCGTTTAGGATAGTGTTCCAAGGGACGTATTCCTTGTTGACCGCAAAAGCCGTGACGTTCAGGAGCTCTTGGATCTGAGGGTGCTTCTTGGCCAATCCTTCCCATAAGTCGCTTACAGAAGCACCATCAGGCAAATCAACTTCGGCTACATCTTGCCCTACTATCTGGCGATATACGGCGAAGAACCTCGCCTTCACCTTCATCCTCGTGACCTCGCTCCCTCTCCTGGCAAAATGGTGCTATACCCATCCGAAGATCGATCTTCTACTCAACGGCTAAAGCCAGTGTGGCTGCTCCGAGGAGGCAAACATCATCCCCAAGCGCAGCGGGGACGATGTCCAGCTCCTTTTGAAAAATGCGCATCGTTCGTTCTCTGACAATCCGCCGTACCGGTTCAAAAAGGAGGTCACCAGCCCGCGCTACGCCTCCACCGATTATGATCAGCTGGGGATTGAAGATATGCACCAGATTGACCACGCCGATCCCCAGGTTTGTGGCCGCCTCCTCTATAACTGTTAGAGCCAATCCATCGCCAGCCTTAGCCGCTTCGGCCACCAGTTCAGCGCTTATCTGCTCGAGACCAGCGTCCAGGACTGCCCGTAAACGGCTATCTTCGCCTTTCAAGAGGCGTTCCTTAGCGTGGCGGGCGATGGCTGTGCCTGAGGCCAGCGCTTCCAGGCAACCGACATTACCACAGCCGCAGATAGGGCCATTGCGATCTATGGTCATATGACCTGGTTCAGCGGCAAAGCCACCGTATCCTAATAACAGTTGGCCGTTGCTGATCACACCGCCCCCGATACCCGTGCTCACAGTGAGGTAAATCAGGTGAGCGATGCCCTGGCCGGCTCCGAAGCGGTGCTCGCCGAGGGCCGCCACGTTAGCATCGTTACCAATATGGGTTGGTAGATGGAAACGTTGTTCGACGAGCTGTTTAAGAGGCACCTCATCCCAGCCGGGCATATTGGGAGGCCTGAAGATAACGCCGCTATAGGGATTTACTGGTCCAGGTACGGAGAGAGCAATGGAGGTAACGCCTCCATTCCCAGCGGCAAGCAACCCCTGGGTTATCACCGTGTAGATACGTTCAAGTACGGCCTCAAGCCCCTCCTCGGCTTTGGTCAGGGTGTTGTAGCGAAAGGTTATCTGTCCATCGGCGCCAACCAGGGCGACCCGTAGCTGTGTCCCTCCCAGATCAACGGCCAAGACTGGTATTTTCTGCCCCACCATCTCCCCTCATAATGGCCATAATGCCTCTGCATCCTTTCATCCTATCAAGCCAGTTTCGCGATAGGATCACCATCGATGCTGCCGATTTCGCTTCCGCAGTATAGCATGGCCTCTCTCCACCTGTCACCTGGGGCATCAATCAGCCCGAAGGTCGAAGATGAGGGTTCGAGGGTGACAAGGACTTTTGCACACGCCACAGTCCACTTTTCAGTCGTAAATAACGCAGTTCACCCTCGAACTTGACTAAACTCTTGTTATGTGTTATATTAGTTTCAGAAAGTAATATAAGGTTTCATGTTATGGAACAAAATAGGCGATCTCCGAGCGTTGTGGCAGGCAATAGACGCGGGGCGCAGACCCTCGAAAAGGGGTTAAGGGTTCTGGACATCCTTGTGGAGGGTGATACTACCTCTGGGTTGGGGCTGACTGAGATCAGCCAGCGGCTGGGATGGCACAAGAGCACGGTGCATCGTCTTCTCCAGGCCCTGCGTTCCCAGGGATACGTCCAGCAAGATGCACAAACGGAGCGCTATCGCCTTGGGTTCAAGGTGTTACGGCTGGCCACGGCCCTGTTAAACGGTTTAGAGTTAAGAGCCAAAGCCCGACCCTTCCTCGTCGACCTGATGGGGAGGACCTCAGAGACGGTGCATCTCACTGTGCTCGACCAGGACGAGATCGTCTACATAGACAAAGTAGACAGCCCTCAGCTCGTACGCATGCATTCGGCCGTGGGCAATCGTATGCCTGTCTACTGCACAGCCTGCGGGAAGGCCATCCTGGCCTACTCTTCCAAGGAAATGGTCGATCGTGTCGTCGCAAAAGGTCTCACCCCACGTACTCCCAATACTATCACCTCAGCCGATGTTCTCTGGAAAGAGTTGGAGGCTGTGCGGCAGAGAGGTTATGCCATAGATCGCCTGGAAAACGAGGAGGGCATCTGGTGTGTGGGAGCGCCGGTCTTCGATCATTCTGGCGTCGTTGTGGCCGCGGTCAGCATATCAGCGCCGGAGCAGCGGATGACTGAGGAGAGGATCGCCAGGTTTGGGCAGGCCGTGAAGGAGACTGTGGCCCAGATATCCAGGGAGCTGGGCTTTCGGCACTAAGGGGGGTCAAGGAGGATTGGTTGCGTTCAGATGCCTTCTCTTCTGGGAGAGTTCCGGGGCTCTGCCCTAGCCTCCTCCCCCCTCTCCCGCAGATTAGAGGGATGCAGAGGGGCGAAGTCCTTCTGCTGGGGTTTGGGTATCTCCAAATTTATTCCCCCCTTCTCCCGCCGGAGTTTGGGGGTAGTCCAGAAGGGGGACACCCCTTCTGGGAGGGTTCTAGGGCTCAGTTATAGAAAGGTTAAGGAGGTGAGATAGAGTTCAGGTTGCATTGGAAAGGAGCTGTTGTTTGTTGATGGTGTTCGGTTGTTAGCCAATCAAAGGAGAGAAGAAGATGAGTGAGTTCGATCGATTGCTCGCTGAACTGGTCACAAGGAGGGTAAGCCGCAGGGAGTTCATCATGCGGGCTACGGCCCTGGGGCTTTCGGCCTCAAGCATCGCCGCCCTTCTTGCTGCCTGTGCACCCGCCCCGGCTGCCCCCACCCCGACTGCTGTCGTCCCACCGACCCCAACCCCAGTGGCCGTCAAGCCACCGACCCCCACACCAGCCAAGCCCATCGGTGGGACGCTCGTTTACGCCCAGAACATGCCCATTAAGGAGTTAGACTCGATTAATCCCCAAACCTATCCAGCCAGCTACGAGGCGGTATTCCTGCTCTATGATAACCTGGTCACCTTCGATGAGCAGCTCAACATCGTGCCGGGACTGGCTGAAAGGTGGGAGGTCTCACCCGATCAGCTCACCTGGACTTTCTACCTGCGCAAGAACGTGAAGTTCCACGATGGCACACCTTTTAACGCTGAGGCGGTGAAGTTCCATATAGAGCGGATCCTGGACCCGAAGGTTGTCACACCCAACCGGACCCTTTGGTTACACATCAAGCGGATCCAGATCGTGGATGACCATACGATCAAGCTCGGCACAGAGAAACCATTCGGTCCGATGTTGAATTACCTGGCCCATGGCTCAGGAGGGATAACCAGCCCCACCGCTGTCCAGAAGTTGGGGAAGGAGTTTACGGCCCGCCCGGTGGGCACCGGGCCTTACAAGCTCCAGGAGTTCACCCCTGGTGTACAGGTTGTGCTGGTCAGGAACGATGATTACTTCAAGGGGAAAGCGGCCCTGGATAAGATCGTTATGAAGCCGGTGCTGGAGCCTGGCGCTCGGGTGGCCATGCTGGAGACGGGGGAGGCGGACCTGGCCAACGACATCCCGGCGGAGGAGGCGGCTCGACTAGAGAAGGGGGCCAACACCAGGGTCATCCGCCAGAAGGGGCTACGTACCTTTTGGCTGGAGATGAATCTGTTGAAGAAGCCCTTCGACGATCCCAAGGTGAGGCAGGCCCTGGCCTACGCTGTTGATAAGAAGAGCATGGTCAAGAACCTGTTCCTGGGGTATGCGACGGTGCTGGACTCGCCGGCGGCACCCGCCATCAAGGGCTATAAGAGTGCCCAAAAATACGAGTACGATCTGGAGAGGGCCAAGCGGTTGCTGGCCGAGGCAGGGTGGAAGCCGGGGCCCACGGGCATTTTGGAGAAGGATGGGCAGCCGCTGAAGTTCACCATCAACACCTCGGAGGGTGAGTATCCCAAGGATATTCAGGTGGTGGAGACGGCACAGGCGGGCTTTAAGAAGATTGGGGTGGATGCCACTATCTGGAAGGTGGAAGCGGCGGCGCGCTGGGGCTATCTCAGGCTCCCACCGGCCGAAGCGAAGTATGAGATGTTGCTTTTCGGTTTCAACCCCTCTACTGGAGAGATAAATCAGCATCTGCGTCAGATCTTCTACTCTAACCCAACCAAGGAGAAGGCTCCTCTTGCCTGGAACCTGATGTGGTACAGTAACCCCGAGGTGGATAGGCTGATCGATCTGGGCGAAACCAATATCGATCCGGCCAAGCGGGCGGAGTACTATGGCAAGGTTCAGGAGCTGATCGCTGCGGATGCGCCACTGATTTATCTCTATGCCGTGGACCTGCTGGTGGGCGCGCGCAAGAATGTGGAGGGGGTCGTAATCTGGCCAACCATATTCACCATTCTGCGCGATGCCTACAAACGCTAGCCTCGAATGATGAGGGTTTATGTGGCCGTATAGTTGAAGTGTTAAACAATGGGGAGCCTCAGGGGACTTTATCCCTTTGGGCAAGAGGAGGTCAAGGCAGGCGTTCCCTTTTGGGAGGGTTCTAGGGACCTGCCCTAGTACAGAGGGCGTGGAGACCATGCCCCTACAGGGTTGCGGGCTCTGCCCTTAATCTCTTTCCCCCTTCTCCTGGCGGATGGGGATAGTCCAGAAGGGGGACGCCCCTTCTGGGAGTCCTTCGAAGAAGGATAGGGCTCGGCCTCGAAGAATCTTCGACCTAGTTCCTAATCCCCCCTTCTCCCGTCCTTCCCGGACGGGAGAAGGGGGGATTAGGGGGGATGAGGGCTTCTCTCCTTATAGCGGCGATTCATCAGGTGAAGAGATGACGGCCTATATCCTGCGCAGACTGCTGTTAATATTCCCAACCGCTCTCGTCGTAGTGACACTGATCTTTGTCATCTTCCGACTTGTGCCGGGTGATCCGGCCCAGCTCATCGCTGGGGAGATGGCCTCCCGGGACGTAGTGGAATCTATCCGCCGGGAAATGGGGCTGGATAAGCCCATCTATATCCAATATGCTTACTACCTCTGGGGGCTTCTGCACGGTGACCTTGGCATATCTAAGGTATTCAGGTATGGAGTTCTGGATCAACTGTTACTCCGCTTTCCGGCTACCATCGAGCTGACGGTGGCTGCGATGAGCATCGCCCTGCTGGTTGGTCTGAGTGCTGGCGTGGTCTCGGCCGTTAAGCGCGGCTCAGTGTATGACCAGGTGAGCATGCTCGGAGCCATCGCCGGTGTGTGCATCCCCGCCTTCTGGTTGGGACTTATGCTAATGATGGTTTTGGCTGTCCAGATAAATCTCTTACCGGCTACAGGGCGCGGCACCCTGGCCCAGCTGGTGCTGCCGGCCATCACCCTTTCTGCTCATCAGATGGCTGTCCTCGCTCGTCTCACCAGATCCAGCATGCTGGAGGTGCTGGGGCAGGACTACATTCGGACCGCCCGTTCCAAGGGGCTCAGGGAAAGGGTTGTCCTCCTACGTCATGCGCTCAGGAATGCCCTCATTCCCACGCTCACTATAGCCGGTCTCCAGTTTGGCTATCTCCTGGGGGGCTCCATCATTGTGGAGACAGTCTTCGCCTGGCCAGGGATCGGGCTCCTGATGATAGACTCAGTGCGCATGCGCGATTACACCATGGTCCAGGGGGTTGTGCTGCTTTATGCGATGGTCTTCTTGCTGCTCAACCTCATCATCGACATCGCCTATTCGTATCTGGACCCTAGGGTGCGCTATGATTAAAGGACGTGATGACCAGGCCGTGATCCCAGTGGGGGTCAGTGGGCTATTCCTTAGGAGATGGCTTGGTCACCTGTGGCGTCGCCTTGGCGATCCGTGCCTGGCTCTTGGCAGACTCCTTATGGGGAGTCGGCTAGCCGCCCTGGGGACGATTATTACCCTGCTGTTCGTGTTTATGGCCGTCTCAGCTCCCTGGATCGCTCCATACCCGCCCCTGGAAACGAATCTGGCCTATCGTTTACAGCCCCCCTCCTTCGCTCATCCCCTAGGCATGGATGATGTGGGACGTGACATCCTCAGCCGCATAATATTCGGCTCACGCGTTTCGCTTCTTATCGGCCTAAGTGCTACGAGCATCGGTATGATGATTGGGGTAGCGGCCGGATTGCTGGCTGGCTATTATGGCGGTCGTCTGGATATTTTGATCATGCGGGCTGTAGAGGTTCTCCTCACCATACCGACCATTGTTCTGGCCATAGCCATCGTCAGCGCACTGGGCATGGGGGCGACGAACGTCATCATCGCTGTTGGGCTCACGGCCATCCCCGGCTTCGCCCGGCTCACCCGGTCGGTAGTGCTCACGGTCAAGAACTTCGATTTCGTCCTGGCCGCCAGAACCATCGGTGCCTCGGATGCCAGGCTTCTCCTGGCCCATCTGCTGCCCAATTGTACAGCACCGATAATTGTGCAGACATCGTTGGGGATCGGCTCAGCCATCCTTATCGCGGCGGCTCTTAGCTTCCTGGGATTGGGCGTGCAACCCCCGGAGCCTGAATGGGGGTCTATGCTGAGTCGAGGGCGCACCTATGTGAGCATCGCCCCGCACCTGGTAGCCTTTCCCGGTATCGCCATCGCCCTGCTAGTGCTCGGCTTCAACCTATTGGGCGACGGGCTGCGCGATATCACCGATCCCAGATTAAGACATTTAGCGAGGTGACCCAATGGGCTGTATTCTTGGACTAGTTTGTGATGATTGCCAAGCTACTTACTCGGACCTTGAGCCCGTTAATGCCTGCCCCAAGTGTGGTGGCTTCCTTGACGCCGTCTACGACTACGAGGCTATCCGTTCGCGCCTTGAGCTGAGGGATGTGCAACGGCGCGGCCGTTCTATCTGGCGCTGGCGAGAATTGCTTCCCCTTAAGGATGAGCGCCATATGGTGTCCCTGGGTGAGGGCGGAACCCCGCTGCATCGTTGCCAGAAGATCGGGGCCAAATTGGGACTGCCAGAGGTATATGTTAAAGATGACACTATTGGCCCCACGGCCTCCCTTAAGGATCGGTCCTTCTCGATTGCCGTAAGCAAAGCGGTGGAGATGGGGATAAAACAGGCCCTCACCTACACCAGTGGGAACGCCGGTGGCTCCTTCGCCGCCTATGCAGCCAAGGCGGGCATGCAGGCACTCATCCTGGTGAATGAGTGGACGACCGATGAGAAGCTAGCTATGATCCTGGTCTACGGCCACCAGGTAATTAAAGTACGCTTTCAGACCTTCGCTGAAGTGACCGAGCTCTTAAGAAGGGTGAATACGGAGCTCAATCTCTATCAATTCACCAACTTCATCAACCCCTTCCGGCATGAGGGGATGAAGACCTATGCCTATGAGATCTGTGAGGCGCTCAACTGGTCTGTGCCAGACTGGGTGATTCACCCGGTGGGCACCGGTGGGGGGCTTTTTGGCGACTGGAAGGGGTTCAACGAACTGAGGAGGCTTGGGCTTATTGCTAGCCTACCTAAGATGGTAGGGGTGCAGCCTGAGGCCACCCCGGCCATCGTCATAGCCTATAGGGAAGGACGGCAGGTGGCCGCACCAGCTGGGGATAACCGGAAGACCATCGCCCAGAGCATCGCCGCTGATGCTCCTCTGGGGGGAGGCAAAAGAGCCTTAAGAGCCATATATGAATCGGGTGGGAGCGCCGAAGCGGTATCGGATGAGGAGATGCTGGAGGCGATAGCCTGGCTGGGGCAGGAAGGGATTTTCGCTGAACCAGCGGCGGCCAGCAGTGTGGCCGCTCTGAAGAAGATGGTCGAGAGGGGCGATGTGCAGCGGGAGGAGCGGGTGGTCTGCGTGGTCACCGCCTCTGGACTCAAGCAGCCGGAGGCATCCCTCTCCATGTTCTCGCCACCACCGGTCATCAACTGCGATTTAGACCAGTTTATGACCATGGCGCGCCGAGTATGGGGCGAGATCGGTCCGACGAGATAGCCAAATAAGGAGGATATGGTTCTGTGGAGAAAGTGAAGCGGGTCATCCTGATCGGTCTGGATGGGTTGATGCCAGAGATGGCGGAGAAGTTCGTGGCTGAGGGGAACATGCCGGCCATCGGCCGTTTGATGGCTGAGGGGGTCTACTCGCCGATGTACTCCTCGCCACCTGTGGATACACCGACCAACTGGACCAGTCTGGCCACGGGGGCCTGGACGGGCACACATGGGCTTAACTCCTTCGGCATCCATTTCCCTGGCGAACCCTTCGACCAGGTACACTGGGTGCGCTCGAACATCTTCCCTCGCTTTGCCAATATCTCCAAAGAGAACCTGAACCAGTTATCGCGGGCTGAGTACATCTGGCAGGCGGCCGAACGGGTGGGGAAGAGGTGCATCCTGGTCAACTATCCCGGGGGCTGGCCACCGAACATCAAGAAGGGCATCGTGGTCGATGGCTCCGGCCCTTACTCCTCGCCTCTTTCCCGCCTGACCTATCCCAGCCGTTACGCCAGCAAGGACGGTGCTATCTCGGGCGAGTATATCCCCCTCATCTTCACGGAGGCGAAGGGTTGGTCTGGCTTGGTTCAGTCATCCCCGCTGCCACGGGAGAGTGCTCTGGTCATCTCCGGTGAGGTTGGCTTGCGGGTCTCCGAGGATGGCGAGTGGAGGCTTGGTGGGGAGTTGGCCAATTTCGAATCCAAGCGAGGATTGGTCTATTACCTGTTAATCACAGGTTCGGGCCACCCTGGCTATGACTTGATGCTCCTGACTAAGGATAGGGATGCCCAGCGGCCCCTCGCCCGACTACGGCCTGGGGAGTGGAGCGACTGGCTTTGCGACGACTTTCAGACGCCCTATGGGCCGGTACGGGGCAAGTTCAGGGTCAAACTGGAGCGACTGTCCCCTGATGGGCGGGAGGTCGTGCTGTACCGCACGCCCATTTACAATACGCAGGGCTGGACCTATCCCCCAGAGATAGCCGATGAGCTCATCGACCACATGCTGGAGTTTGAGGAGAAGGTGGCTGCTGGGCGGGGCAGCGGCCTCAGACATAAGGTCAGTCCCCTTTGCCAGGTCTATGAGTCGATCTCTGACCAATGCATAGGGATAGCGGCAATGACCCGTTATCTAGCCAACAAGTACCCCTGGGATCTTCTCTTTGTGCAGATTCACGCCCCTGACGGACTCAACCATAAGGCTTTAAACGAGGTTTGTCCCCAGTGGAAGGGCTACGACCCGCGAAGGGCTAAAGAGGCCTGGGAGCGGTTTCGTCAGGAGTATGGAGCGCTGGATAAGGCGGTAGGGGAGATAGTCGGAGGCTGTGCTGATGGGGAGACACTCGTGATAGTGCTCTCCGACCATGCGGCCATACCGACGTTCAAGACGGTATGGCTGGGGAGGGCCTTCCTCGATGCCGGGCTGCTGGTTTACAAGAGGGAGAATGGCCAACTGGTGGTGGATTGGGAGAGGACCAAGGCTGTCCTGGCTGATCAGCCTCTAGCGAGCGTGCAGCCCCTGGCTCTAAACGTCTGGGTCAATCTGAAGGGACGGGAGAGGTATGGCTGCGTGGAGCCCGGGGAGGAGTATGAGCAGGTACGTCGAGCGATCATTCGGGCGCTTTATGCGCTGGTGGATCCAGAGACAGGGGAGTGTCCGGTGGCCCTGGCTTTACGCCGGGAGGAGGCGTCTACTTTAGGGCAGTGGGGTGATACAGTTGGGGACGTCGTGTATTACTTCCGGCCTGGTTATGCGGGGGAACCCACCCTGCCCAATCTGGAGCCAACGGAGGCTATGCTCTCCACTACAACCTGTTTCTATGCGGTCGGGCCCGAGGGCATCAAAACCAGAATATTTGGTCATGTGCAGGGGCTACACGGCGAGTATCTACCGAACGCTGATCTGTGGGGCTGCTCGGTGCGGGCGGTCCTGGTGATGGCTGGGCCAGGGATAAGGAAGGGACATCGGCTGCCGGTGCCGCCCTGGACGGTGGATGTGACCCCGACCATCACCCATCTTTTGGGCATACCGGCTCCAGCCCAATCAGAGGGCAAGATCATCGGCCAGGCTTTAGAAAGTACGGGAGGATAGACATGGAGGTGATACAGAAGCTGAGACCACCGCTCTCGCTGGAACAGATTCGTTCGACCATTTCCCGGCTTCCCCGGGTGAGGCTGGCCGACCTCCCCACCCCCCTGCATTATTGCCCGCGCCTCTCTCAGGCTTTAGGAGGTCCCCGCATCTTCATTAAGCGTGATGATCTTACCGGGCTGGCCTTTGGAGGGAATAAGACCCGTAATCTGGAGTTTCGCATGGCTGAGGCCAGGGAGCTTGGGGCGGACGTCATCATCGCTGGGCTCGAGGCTCAATCCAACGCGGCCCGGCAGACCACCGCTGCGGCAAATGTCCTGGGAATGAGGACTATCCTTATCCTACGGGGCGATAGGGGGGACTGGGGCTGGCAGGGCAATCTGTTGATCGATAAGGTCCTGGGGGCTGAGGTCCGGCTGGTCCAGGTGAGCAGTTGGGCGGAGATGGATGCTGTTCTTCGAAGCGTTGCTGAGGAGCAACGCCGTCTTGGCTACATACCGTACGTTATGAACCACGCCAAGATGTTCGCGGTGGCCTCGGCGCTGGCCTATGTCCTGTGCACACTGGAGATTGAAGAGCAGTTGCAGCAGATGGGAGCTGCTGTTGACCATATCTATCTCAGCTCGTCGAGCAAGGGGCAGGCCGGGGTAGTCCTGGCTAAGGAGGCCTTGAAAGCGAGTTTTCAGGTGGTGGGCATCAGCCCACGCAATGGAACCGATCGCTGTGCTATGACGGCCATGATAGCTAATCAGGCCGCTGAGATGCTGGGATGGGACTTGGTGATAAGCCCAGCTGACGTTGTGAATTACAGCGACTACGTGGGTCCCGGTTATGGCCTGCCCACACCGGGATGTTTGGAGGCGATTCGCCTCATGGCGCGTTCGGAGGGTATCCTTCTCGACCCAGTCTACACCGGCAAGGCGATGGCCGGGTTGATCGATCATATTCGACAGGGTCGCCTGCGTCCATCGGAGACGGTGGTGTTTATCCACACCGGTGGTACACCGGCCCTCTTCGCCTACAAGGACTGGCTGCTTGGTCCTTGATCGCCTCGGGAACAGAGGGGGTAAGAGGCGATAGGCGCCTGTCGATAAATGACCAAAGGTGGATCTACCCAGCTGATCCACCGCGGCGGATAAATCTAAACTTATTTAGCGGAGGAAGAGATTGCAGCTGGCAGATAATATTCGGAAGGTCGGGGCGAGTATTGACCAACTGATCAGCATTGATATCACTGGGCGCGGTATCATCGGGGCCCTCTATCAGGCGGCCAGGGCGAAGCAGGGTGATCCGCTCTCTCTCCTGGCGGCCGAAAGGCTGGCCGACGTCGTCGGTCAGGGGGATACAGTGATCATCGCCACGGGCATGCCCACCCTGCCCTGGCGTGCGCCAGAGCAGGACGGGCCCATCGGGGCGGCCACGTTAGCTCGTTCCCTGGTCCTCGGCTTAGGGGCTAAGCCCATCATCGTCATAGAGGAAGACTTTGTGGAGCTGGCCAAGGCGACGGTCAGAAGTGCCGGACTTTATACCTTTGGGTTAGACCGCTTGCTGGAGCTGCCCACTACAGCCTCCGTTGTGCCCTTCCCTATCGGTATTGGTGAGGCGAAGCGGGTGGGAAGCCATCTGCTGGAGACGTATAGGCCCAAGGCGCTCATCACTATAGAGAAGGCGGGCAGAAACGAGAACGGGGGCTGGCATACGGCCACCGGTGGGGCATACACCGAATGGACTTCTAAAGTGGATGACATGTTCCTTGAGGCCAAGGCCAGGGGGATCCTGACCATAGGCATCGGGGATGGCGGTAACGAGTTGGGTTGTGGAATGATTAAGGAGGCGGTGATAGAGCATGTACCCGGCGCAGCCAAGTGCCAATGTCCCTGCGGGGGGTCGATCGTTCCACAATTTGTGCCTGATGTACTGATAATGGCCGCTATCTCCAATTGGGGGGCTTACGGTATCGAGGCCTGTCTGGCCAGCATACTGGGCCGCATGGAGGTGCTGCACGATTCGCAAATGGAGCTACGGGTGCAGCGGGAGTGCGCCGATGCTGGGGCGAACAATGATGGTCCGGGGCTGTTGGATCCGGGGGCCGATGCTGTCCCACCGCATATCCACGCCGCCTTGATCGACATTATGGGGTTTGTAGTGAAGAGCGGCGCTGATCCAGGACGGCTCTACCGCGTGCCACGCTATCCCTGGCTCGCCTAGGGTTGAATCATAGATAGAGTATTCTCTCAGGAGGATTTTTTGATGAGCAGAGTGAAGCGAGTCATCTTGATCGGTATAGATGGGTTGATGCCGGAGATGGTGGAGAAGTTCGTGGCTGAGGGGAATATGCCCGCCATCGGCCGTTTGATGGCCGAGGGGGTTTACTCGCCGATGTACTCCTCGCCACCTGTAGATACACCGACTAACTGGACAAGCTTGGGCACCGGTGCCTGGACGGGGACACACGGGCTTAACTCCTTTGGCATCCATTTCCCCGGCGAGCCGTTCGATCAGGTGCATGACGTGTCCCTGAACATCTTCCCGCGGTTTGCCAACATCTCCAAGGTGAACCTCAACCAGTTATCGCGGGCTGAGTACATCTGGCAGGCGGCGGAACGGGCAGGTAAGAAATGTATCCTGGTCAACTATCCCGGTGGCTGGCCACCCAACATCAAGAAGGGCATCGTGGTTGATGGCTCCGGTCCCTACTCCTCTGTCCTCTCCCGCCTCAGTCATCCCAATCGCTACATCGCTGGGGATGAGGTGCAAGGTCCTATGCCTTTAGTCTCCGTTCCGCTCGGCCTGGGGGACAATCCGCGTGGTCCCATCCCGCTCAGCCTTGCTCCGGCTGCTGGCTGGCGCAATCTTCCCTCCTCCTCTCGTCCGCCCCTGGAGGGGGAGCTTGTGGTGCCTCGCTCGGTGGGGTTCTGGGCCGACAAGGATGGGCGCTGGAGGGTAGGTGATGCGTCTTCTAGCGAGAAGCTGGTTTATCATCTTCTGCTCCTGGGCGCTCAAGGTGGGGGATATGATCGGGTGCTTATCTCCAGGGAGAAGGATGCTAAGGAGGCTCTTTGTGTTCTCAAGGTGGGGGAGTGGAGCGGGTGGCTTCGTGCTGACTTTGAGACGCCCTATGCCCCGGTGCGGGGCAAGTTCAGGTTACATCTGGAGGAGTTGTCGTCGGATGGGCGGAGGGTGAGCCTACAGCGGACGGTGATCTTCAATGCCGAGGGCTGGGCCTATCCGGAGGGGGTAGGGGAGGAGTTGATTGAGGAGATGCTGGCCCTGGAGAGTGGTGAGCGGGCGGGGGAAGAGGAGGAGTTGACCCAGAAGGTGCCGGTTGTCTGTCCGGTATATGAGCCCACGTCGGTTCCGCATCAGGCGGCGGGGATAGCGGCCATGACGCGTTATCTGGCCCAGAAGTACCCCTGGGACCTCCTCTTCGTCCAGATACACGCCCCTGATAGCTTGAACCATGAGGCTCTGGGCGAACTCTGTCCGTGGTGGAAATACTACGATCCCCAAAGGGCGGAGGAGGCCTGGGAACGGTTCCGGCAGGAGTATGAAGTACTGGATGGACTGGTGGGGGAGATCGTGAGCAGCTGTGCTGGACCAGAGACACTGGTGGTCGTCGTCTCGGATCATGCCGCCCTGCCGGTACTTAAGACCCTATGGCTGGGGAAGGGCTTCCTTGAGGCCGGGCTGCTGGCCTACAAGAAGGAGAATGATAAACTGGTGGTAGATTGGGCACGAACCAGGGCTGTACCAGGCGATTATCCCTTGGCTCTGAATGTTTGGGTTAATCTGAAGGGAAGGGATCCAGAGGGCATCGTGGATTCGGGCAAGGAATATGAAAGCGTGTGTAAGGAAATCACGCGGGTGCTCTATTCGTTGAGAGACCCGGAGACAGGGGAATGTCCCATTGTCCTGGCTTTGCCTAAAGATGAAGCGACCTTTCTGGGACAATGGGATGATACGGTCGGCGATGTAGTCTATTTTCTCAGGCCCGGCTATGGACTGGAGCCCTCCCTGCGCAATCTGGAGCCCCAGGAGCGTATGCTCACTCTACGAGACTATGTTTACCCTGTACCCCCGACCGGCATCGAGACCAGGTATGGTCGGATGCTGGGGTTTCACGGGGCTTACCTGCCCAATGCGGCCATCTGTGGCTCCTCGGTGCGGGCCGTCCTGGTGATGGCTGGCCCGGGGATAAGGAGAGGCTATTGTCTGCCGGTGCCACCCTGGACGGTGGATGTGACCCCGACGATGGCCTATCTTCTGGGCGTACCCGCCCCGGCTCAAGCGGAGGGACAGATCATCGCCAATGCTTTAGAAGATAGCGAGGGATCCTGAGCTGAACAGTGCCAGGTGCAGGGGGCGAGAAGGTGGAGACGGAACTGACCAGCGAAGAGATATGTGAGCGCTATAAAAGGCTATATGTCCCGGCTGATGCAGCCTGGCGATTTCGTTTTCGGTGATTTTGATGGCGTAGTAATAGTACCCAAAGAGCTAATCGTAGAGGTGTTGCTAGAGGCGGAAAAGATCGTACAGGTGGAGAACAAAATCAGGAAGGGGATACACCGAGGAGGGTCTTTGGCCGAGCTGTACCAGAAGTATGGACGTCTCTAGGCGAGGAGGGAGGTGAGCAGCTATAGGTTGCGGGCAGTGCACATAGGCTGTGTCGTAAATTGTTTGCTCCGTGATGGTTAGGTCGCCTAGGAAACAAAGGAGGAAAACAAGAATGCGTCAATCGAATCTGGTTACAATGGGGCTCGTAGTTTGCCTATTGATTTTCGCCCTGGCTGTTGGTTGTGCCGCCCCACCAACGGTGGAAAAAACGGTCACAGTCGCTCAGGAGACTACCTTTGCCATGCTCGATCCAGCCGCAGCCGGCAAGGTGCGGGCTGAACCGGATATCACTACCCACATCTACGATTATCTGGCTCGTTTCGACGAGAAGATGGATGTGCACCCGGAGCTGGCCGAGAAATGGGAAGTCTCTCCTGATGGGTTGTCTTGGACCTTCCATCTGAGAAAAAATGTTAAGTTTCACGATGGCACACCTTTCAACGCTGCAGCGGTTAAATTCACTTTTGATCGGCTGGTCGATCCCAAGATGGCTTTTCTTAACCGGGGTCTGTTCGCTCCGGTTATTAAGAGCGTCGATGTGATTGACGACTACACCGTGCGCTTCGTTACCACGGTTCCTTTCGGGCCGTTGTTGAACTACCTGGCCCATCATTCGGCTGGCATCGTCAGTCCGGCGGCCGTGCAGAAATGGGGGAAGGACTTTCCCCAACACCCGGTGGGGACCGGTGCCTTTGCCTTACAGGAGCTTACGCCTGGTGAAAAGGTAGTTCTGGTCAAGAATAAGGACTACTTTAAAGGTGCGCCGAAGATCGACAAATTGATCTTCCGTCCTGTGCCAGAGGATGGGACACGATCGGCCATGCTGGAAACAGGTGAGGCCGACATAGCTACAGCCATCGGAGCCGCCGACGTAGCTCGCCTGAAGGCGAACCCGAAGCTGAATGTGATCGTGCGGCAAAGCCTGCAAGCGCAGTATATAGGCTTCAACGTGCTTCACCCGCCCTTCGATGGTCCAAAGGTTCGTCAAGCCTTCAACTACGCCATTGATAAGAAGGGCATCGTTGACACGTTGTTCCAGGGACTCTTCCAGGTGTCCGATTCGGTCCTGACGCCGGGCACATTCGGTTATAAGTCTCAAGGAGCATACCCGTATGACCCGGACAAGGCCAAGCAACTGCTGGCTGAAGCGGGCTGGAAGCCAGGACCCACGGGTGTCCTGGAGAAGGCGGGTAAACCCCTTAAAATAGTCCTGTGGATGCCGGAGAAGCTATATCCGAGTGATGTCCGGCTAGGGGAAGTGGTGCAAGCCCAGTTGCGCAAGATCGGTGTTGAAGTATCGCTGGTCAAGCAAGAGGCTGGGGCCTACTTCAGTCTGCTGAAGGTGCCGGCGGATAAGGCCACCTACGACCTCTTCGAGTGGGCCTTTGTGCCTTCCACCGGCGATGGCTATCAGACTCTCCAGAATAATATCCTATCTGATAAGACTGACGTGCCTGGCTACTTCAACTATATGAGGTACAAGAACCCCAAAGTGGACGAGCTCATAAGCCTTATCGGGAGTACGACCAATAAAGAGGAGAGGCTGAAGCATTTCGCCGCGGTCCAGGAGATCTTATGGAAGGATGCGCCCTACATTTACCTGTATACCATCGCTATTACTACTGGTGTGAATCGTAACGTGGAGGGTGTAGCAGTGACTCCCTTCCGCTACGTCTATCTGACTAATGCTACGAAGAAATGAGGTTATGATGGATCGCCCCGCGCGCTTATCGGGACCGGCCAAGCGGGTGTAGGGAGTGGCAATGATTCTCTTGGGGGGTGTCTCTGCAACCGGTAGGGCTGGGGGGCTGAGCCATTGGCTCAGCCCCCCAGCCAAGGCGCCTGTTCTGAGACAATGAGGGCCCTTTGGTGATCAGGCTATGACTGTGCAACGGTTTATCCTACGTAGACTACTAATCACTATCCCCGTGCTCTTGGGGGTGGCGACCGTCGTCTTCCTGGTGTTGAGGGTCATTCCGGGCGATCCGGCCGTGATCATGGCCGGTGACACAGCTCGCTATGAGGACATCCAGTTAATACGGCATAAATTGGGACTCGATAGGCCGCTTTATGTCCAGTATCTGGATTACCTATGGAAGGCATCACGTGGCGACCTGGGTTTCTCTTTACAGACAGGGAGGGATGTATCCTGGGAGATACTGTCCCGACTGCCAGCCACCCTTGACCTGGCCCTGGCCAGCATCGCCCTGGCGCTGGGCATCGGGCTGCCTTTGGGGGTCTATGCCGCCGTGAAACGCCGCTCCTGGGCTGACAGGTCGGTCCTATTGTGTAGTGTTTTGGGGATATCACTGCCCTCTTTTTGGGTGGGACTTATGCTTATCATCGTTTTCTCCGTACAGCTTGGCTTCCTTCCTACAGGGGGCAAGGATGGGCTGGCGCATTTCATTCTTCCCAGCATCACCCTGGCCCTGATCCCTCTTTTCATCATCGCGCGCACTATGCGGTCGAGCATGCTCGAGGTTCTCCAGCGTGATTACTTGCGTACAGCCAGGGGGAAAGGGCTACCAGAAGTCTTGGTGATTGGCCGCCATGCTCTACGAAACGCCTTGATTCCGGTCATAACGATCGTAGGGTTGAACTTTGGGGCGATGCTCTCCGGCGCAGTCATTGTTGAGACAGTCTTCGCCTGGCCAGGGATTGGTAGATTGCTGATCGACTCGGTGAATTTCCGCGATTTCCCCATGGTTCAGGGGATTACCTTGGTGTTTGCGACCTTATTCATAATGACTAATCTCCTGGTGGACGTTGCCTACGCTGTTATCGACCCACGTATTCGCTACAGGTAAAGTGCCATGCTGTCCGCGAAAGCGCTCAAAATGTCTGATGGTAAAGCGATGCTGATGTTCGCCCGCTGGGTTGGCCAGGAGCTGTTGAGGCAAGACTGGCGACTGCTTTGTGGTGGACTGATCCTGGCGGTGTTTGTTACCATCGCCTTGATCCCATCTTACCTGGCACCCTTTGACCCTCTGGAACAGAATTTCGCCGTGGCTCTTAGTGGTCCCTCAGGACTACACCCCTTAGGAGCAGACGAACTGGGAAGGGATATCCTGTCGCGGGTGATCTTTGGAGCGCGCTATTCCCTCCTCATCGCTGGAGGAGCGATAGGTCTGGCGGCTATGGTTGGTACGGCGATGGGCGTCGCTGCTGGTTACCTCCTGGGTAAGGTTGATGAGATCGTCATGAGACTGATGGATGTGCTGATGGCTTTCCCCGGCATCTTGTTAGCCATTGCCATCGCTGCGGCCTTGGGTCCGGGTGTAACCAACGTTACTGTAGCTGTCGGGGTTTACTCCATACCTATATTTGCCCGAATCTCTCGTGGCAGTACGTTGTCCATTGCCCAAGAGGAGTTTGTCCTGGCGGCCCGTATGGGCGGGGCGCGCGACGTTCGCATCGTCCTGCGGCACATATTACCGAATATAGTGCCCACAGTCGTGTTAACTCAATTCGTGCTTCGCTTGGGCATCGCTATCTTGTCCGCTGCTGGCTTGGGCTTCCTGGGACTTGGGGTGCAACCCCCTATCCCTGAATGGGGAGCAATGATGGGTAGTGGTAGGGCTTATATTCGCGTAGCACCGCACATTATTGCCTTTCCCGGTTTGGCCATAGTGTTGCTCGTCCTTGGCTTTAACCTTATCGGCGATTGGCTACAAGATATGATGGACCCTAGACTACGCCGGGAGATGGGAACCTAGGCTCTGACATGGGATTCGCTGAGGCATTCGAGCGCTACGAAGGTGAATCATGGAAGTGAAGAGGATTCAGGCCAGGCCGCTGACAGAAGAGGCCTTCGGGCCATTCGGGGAGGTCATTGGGCCTCCTTTACGGCCTCCTGATATTGAAAGCCCAGTCAACAAATACTGGGATCACGTGGTACGGTTGGAGATGCTGAACAAGGCGACCCAGATTGGATTCTTAACTGTGCATTTTCGAGAATTAAGGTTTCATCAGATGGAGCGACACCTACAAGCATCGCAAGCCTTCATACCGTTGCGGGGACAGCCAAGCATCATCGCCTTGGCCCCTGCCGGTGACATCAGCGACCTGGAGGTCGGTCCCAATCCCGAGGAGGTCACGGCCTTCCTCCTGGATGGGAGTGTGGGGATCAACCTGGCCAGAGGGACGTGGCATCATCTCATCTTCCCTCTGGCACCGTCGGCCGATTTCGTGATGATTCTGCGGGAACACACGATGTACGATGATATGCACATGGTCAACTTGCTAGAGAGGTGGAACATCAGCTTCGAAATAGTTTTGTTAGAATGGGGAGGGCTAGATGCCAGAAGTGGTAGGTGAGTACATCGACCGCCTCATCACTATCGAGATGCGCACCCGAGGGGTGCCAAGGGGTGTGATCCACCGGCTGTACGAAGGGGTCCGAGTCAAGGCTGGGATGCCTCTTACACTCCTGGCGGCACGAGGATTACTGAGTCACGTCCACGAGGAAGACAACATCGTCATCGCCACAGGGGCCGGCGCGCCAATCTGGCTACCGAAGGGGGAGACGGATGGCCCGCTTGGTGCAGCTGCACTGGCGCGAGCCATCGACCTCGGTCTGGGGGCCACACCCATTTTCCTCTGCGCTGAGGCTTATGCTGAACCCATCAATGCTGCAGTGCAGACGGCCGGGATAACGATGATGGATTACCGAATGGCGAAGCAGCGACGCCACGCAGGGGTGATGGTACCCATACCGGTGGAGAATCCTGATGATACCTTAGAACGGGCTGCAAGTTTCCTTGATACCTATCGCCCTGCGGCCATGGTATCCATTGAAGTAAAAGGGGTAACAGCCAGGGGTACAATGCACTACATGACGGGTAAGGAGGTGGTGGACGAGCCTCGGATCGATCTCTTCTTCGATCAGGCGCGAAGGCGGGGTATCTTCACCCTGGGGATAGGCGATGGTGGAAACGAGATAGGTTTCGGGCAGTTCGTCGAGGTTGTTGAGGAGGTCCATCCGAACGGCCCAGCCATTGCCAGTACCACGGTTACGGATGCACTAGTCGTGGCCGCCATCTCTAATTGGGGGGCCTATGGGGTGGAGGCGATGTTAGCCTTTCTCCTGGAGACCCCTGAGCTCTTGCATTCTGCGGATATGGAGAGGCGAATCCTGGAGGATTGTGTGCGGGCCGGCGCTGGGGATGGCATCTACACGAGTCAGATAATGATGGCTGACGGCCAGCCGTTTGAGATCCATGCTGCCCTCCTCACGATGCTGGCCCAGATCGTTCGTAATGGCCTTAAAGAAGTCGAACATGCCCTGAGATCGGTGGAGGAAAAGTAGAAATGACCATTAGAAATGTCGTGGTGACCCCTGTGAATATACCGCTGGAAGCACCTATCCGTTGGGCCTGGGGGGTCAGAACGGGCATCACTCGTAACATTATACGGGTTATGACTGATGATGGACTGGTGGGGCTTGGGGAGACGATGGGTGGGGGTGAGATCAGGACTATCAGCGATCGTCTTGGAAGGGAGATCATCGGGGAGAACCCCTTCAATCTGGAGAAAATTTTATCCAGGTTTCAGTTGACACCCTACTTCTCCGGCTACGGTGGGTTGGCGGCCATCGGGGGCCTGGAGATGGCGCTATGGGACCTCATGGGCAAGGCGACTGGGAGGTCGCTTTACGAGTTGATTGGTGGTCTCTATCGCAGTCAGGTCCCCTTTTCGGCCTACGTGTTCTATCGCTATCCAGGCGATCAGGGTGGTGGAGAGACTACGCCAGAAGAGATAGTCGCTTATTGTCAGGAATTGATCAAGCGGTATGGCTTCAGTGTTCTCAAGTTGAAAGGAGGGGTGTTTCCCCCGGAGCACGATGTGGCCACGGTGAAGGCTCTGCGGGAGACTTTTGGAAAGAGTGTGCAGATAAGGGTTGACCCCAACGGTGTGTGGTCACCCCAAACGAGTCTACGCATCGGCCAGCAACTCCTGGAATACGATCTAGAGTACCTGGAGGATCCAACATCGGGAATCGAGGGCATGGCTCGGCTGCGCCGCGATTTGCCCATACCACTAGCCACTAATATGTGCGTTGTGGACTTCGAGCAGATACCGCAGGCTGTGCGCCTGAGTGCTGTGGATATCATCCTGGGTGACCCTCATAAATGGGGTGGAATATGGGCTACGAAGCAACTAGCGGCGGTATGTAGGACATTCCAGTTGGGGTTATCACTTCACAGCGGTGTTGAACTGGGTATTTCCACAGCTGCCTACTTGCATATCGCCGCCTCGACCCCCCAAATCGCCTATGCGATTGACGCCCATTACCATCATCAGGTGGATGACATCATCGTTGGAGGAAAGTTAAACTACGTGAACGGCTGTATGACTGTCCCTTCTGGCCCTGGACTTGGGGTGGAACTCGATGAAGATAAGTTTCGGTATTATGCCGAGCTGCACACTCGGGAAGGTGTACTATCCGCGATCAAAGACCCAAGGCGACCAGATTGGGTCCCCGGTCGTACCCTCTGGTAAGGCGATCAACTTCTATGGAGGAGGCGTCGTCAGCAATGATTGGGCAAATGCCGGAGAAGCTATCTGCAGAGGATCTGCACGGGTTTGCGGCCAAGGTCCTGGAGAGGTGTGGGCTGCCCAGTGATGATGCGGTGGTTGCGGCCACAGCGCTCGTAGAGGCGAACCTGAGAGGTGTGGATACCCATGGGATAAGGCTCCTGCCCATTTATGTTCGCCGGCTGCGTCTGGGCCTGATGGAACCGAGGCCAAGGATAGAGGTCATTCGTGAGACGACCTCTATCCTCTTGATTGATGGGGGCAATGGGCTGGGCCAGGCGGTAAGCACCAGGGCGATGGAACTATGCCTGGCCAAAGCGAAGCGGATTGACGGACCGGCTGCTGCTGGGGTGAGAAATAGTAACCATTTCGGGGCAGCCGCCCGTTATGTGCTGATGGCTGTACAGGAGGACATGATTGGGGTGGCGACAACTAATGGTTCAGCCGTGATGGCCCCCTGGGGTGGAGCTGAACCCTATTTTGGGGCCAATCCGGTGGCGGTGGGCATCCCTGCTGGTCAAGAACGGCCGGTAGTCCTGGATATGGCTACCAGCGTGTCAGCACGAGCACGGATCAGATTGGCCGCCCAACGAGGCGAGCCGATCCCTGAGGGCTGGGCCCTGGATTCGCACGGTGCTCCCACCACTGACCCCGTTGCGGCCATGGCGGGTATGCTCCTCCCGGTAGGAGGGGCGAAGGGTTATGGCCTGGCCCTAACTTTCGAGGTCATCTCCGCTGTGCTTACAGGGGCGGGCTTCGGACGGCAAACCGCTGGATTATACGAGAACCTGACTCGCCCCCAGGGCATCGGACACTTCTTCGCTGCCCTGCCGGTGGGCAGCTTCTTGCCCGTTGATGAATTCAAGGGACGTATGGATCAGTTGATTCGGGAGTTGAAGGCGATCAAGCCGGCCCAAGGCGTGGCCGAAGTGCTCATCCCCGGCGAGATTGAGGAGCGCACCCGGGGCGAGAGGCTACGCCATGGAATACCGATAGCGGCAGACATATTGCGAGAGCTACGCTCGTTGGGAAACGAGCTGGGTGTGATGTTGTAGTAAAAGAAGTCTTTGATGAAAAGGGAAATTATAAGAACCGACAAAGCGCCTGTCTCCCGTAGTCCGATCTCCCAGGCCACCAGATTTGGACAGTTGGTTTTTACGGCTGGTCAGGGACCGCTCGATCCGGAGAGCGGCGATCTGATCAGCGGGGATATGCGGGCTATGGTCAGGCAGACCCTGGATAACATCAAGGCGATCCTGGAAGCGGCCGGCACTTCTATGGATAACGTACTGAAGGTGACCTGTTACCTGCGGGACATGGCCGATTTTCCTGTCTGGAATGAGGTGTATCGGGAATACTTCCGCGGCGATCCACCAGCCAGGGTGACGGTGCAGGTAGTTTTAGGGGGAGGACTCCCCATAGAGGTTGATGCCGTCGCTTGTATCCCTGACGAGTGCTAGCTGATGGTCGTCAGGAGCGGTTCTTTGCGAAAGGAGGACGTCTGCGCGCTGACGCAGCATAAACAGATGTATGACGTCGTTTGTTTTGGTGAAGCAATGATCAGGTTTACCCCACTGAACTTCCAGCGGCTGGAGCAGGCGACCAGTCTGGAGGTAACTGTAGGTGGATCGGAGCTCAACGCGGCCGTGGGGCTCAGTCGATTGGGGCTGCGGACTGCTTGGGTATCCCGGCTTGTGGACAATCAGCTTGGTCGGATGATTGCCAGCCGAGCTATGACGCATGGGGTAGATGTTTCTCACGTGGTGTGGACCAAGGAGGGAAGAGTTGGTTTATATTTCATCGAGATGGGAGCCTCGCCAAGGGCCTCCCAGGTATTGTACGATCGCTCCCATTCGGCCATAGCTGGGCTGGTGGCTGAGGAGATCGACTGGCCCGCTCTGTTGAAGGGGACGAGGGTTTTTCACACCAGTGGCATAACGCCAGCCCTGAGCCGACCATGCGCTGAGGCCACTGAGGCGGCTTTAAGCGCAGCAAAGGATAATCATTGTCTGGCGACCTTCGACCTCAATTACCGGGCCAGGCTCTGGACGAAGGATGAGGCTCGCCAGACGCTCTCGCAACTATTTCGCTATGTGGACATTCTGCTGACTACCAGTGATGACCTGGAGACGGTCTTCGGGCTCTCCGGCAGTGAAGAGATGATGGCCCAGGAGATCAAGGAACAGTTCGGATTCAAGGTCGTAGTCATTACTATCAGACAGGCTCCAACAGTGTTGCGCGGCAGCTGGACCAGCCTGGCCCTGGCCGATCGGACTTACCGGGGGAGAATCACGGAACTGGAGTTGGTGGATCGGATCGGTTCTGGCGATGCCTATTCGGCTGGCTTTATCTACGGCTATCTTACTGGCGATGTGGCCAAGGCTGTGGCCTATGGCGATGCTATGTCGGTTCTCAAACATTCCATACCGGGCGACTTCAGCTGGGTGACGCTGGCCGAAGTGGAGCATCAAACGGCGGCGGTGGTCACGAAGATTCAGAGATAGAGAGGGGTTTTGGTAATGATGAAGGGCAAACAGGAAGAGATTCAACGCATTATCGACTGTGGGGTTGTCGCAGTTGTTCGCTTGAGCGATTCACAGCAATTGTTACGTGTGGCGGAGGCAGTACAAAGAGGGGGGGTCAGCATCATCGAGTTTACGATGACGACCCCGAATGCGCTCAAGGTGTTAGAGGAGAGCACGGCTGCTTTTGGGGAGGATGTACTACTTGGGGCTGGTACAGTGCTGGATGCGGAGACGGCACGAGCAGCTATCCTGGCTGGGGCTCGCTTTGTCGTCTCACCGACGTTGAGCTCAGCGCTGCTGTCCCTAAGCCATCGCTATGGGGTAGCGGTGATACCAGGTGCCTTCACACCGACGGAAATCCTCACGGCCTGGGAGCTGGGAGCGGACCTGGTGAAGGTCTTTCCGGCGGGAGCCCTGGGGCCACAATACTTGAGGGATATTCTGGCCCCTTTGCCTCAAGTGAGGCTCCTGCCTACCGGAGGCGTCAGTCTGGACAATGCCGGTGAGTTCATCAAAGCGGGGGCGGTGGCCGTGGCGGTAGGGGGCAATCTGGTAGATAAGCGAACCGTAGCCGAGGGTAATTTTGCGCTTCTCACAGAACGGGCCCGTGCCTTCGTTGTGGCCGTTCAGGAAGCGAGAAAAGGAGGTTCAAAATGATGGTTGTCGATAAGCTTGAAAAGATGGGCTTGGCCTTGCCGAAACCGGTTGTGCCCGTGGCCAATTATGTGGGCGCTGTACGCAGTGGCAACCTGTTGTTCGTATCCGGCCATGGCCCGACGAAGGGTGGCCGGCCGGCTTACACGGGGAAGGTGGGGAGAGATCTCACTGTTGAAGAGGGCTATGCGGCGGCGCGTTTGACGACGCTGAACTGTCTGAGTACGATCAATGCTACCCTGGGAGATTTAGATAAAGTAAAACGTATTGTGAAACTGCTGGTGTTTGTGAACAGCGCTGAGGAGTTTACGGAGCAGCCGAAGGTAGCCAACGGCGCATCCGATCTGCTGGTCTCCCTCTTTGGTGAGAGTGGTAAGCATGCCCGTTCGGCGGTAGGGATGTATCAGTTGCCGAGCGATATTGCGGTGGAGGTGGAGATGGTGGTAGAGGTAGAGGAGGTAGAGGGTGGGCTAAGTTCCCCCTGAGGCTGGATTTATTAATGTAAGAGTTCGGCGAGAGGTAGCCCTTACAATATAACTGTAACTGGAGACAAGAGGCTGATGAACAACGGGGGGTTCCAAGGGGGTGCAATCCCTTTGGCCGGGGTCTTTCGGATGTGCCCCAGAACACAAAAAGCCCATAGGGCTTCCCCTATAAAACGGGGAGTGCAGGGGCGAAGCCCTCCTGACGGGGGTCACAGGGGGTGTCCCCCCTATTTCAACAAAAAGCCCGCAGGGCCACCTTGAACCCCTCTGCGGGGGTTTGGGGGAGGTATTCACTCTCGAGCAAACCCCTTGACAACTCATCCCTCTGCCTATATAATTCAAGCAATGGGCGAGCGGGCATCCTATCACCCATCCCTTAGGAGGGTCTTGTGGGAAGGACAACCTGGCCGTTGACCTTCAACCCCCCTCATAAGCAGCAAGGGCGTTTCCCCCAGCGATCTATCTCTCCAACCTGGCCTCATCCCTCTCCCTTCGAAAGGAGAGCGCTGGCCATCCGCACTGGCGATGAAGAGGACGAACAACCGTCCTCTTTTTTTATCTTTTTCGTGGGAGGTGCACCGTGGGCAAGGTGCGGCTCAAGTCAGCAGGTGATGGGCAGAGGCCCCTCTCCCTGGAGGGGGCAGGCACACCCATCCCCCTGCGGCCCTTGCACATCAGCGGGCTGGTCATCCAGCGGGCAGAACTGGTGGAGGCCCTGCGCCCCTTCGTGCCCCTGCCCTCAGACGTGGTGTCCTTCGAGGATGGGGAACGGTTCCTCCTCGTGCTGAAGCAGCCCAG